>NZ_JBRIMB010000026.1:0-64626 GCF_052977265.1 Shewanella sp. 0m-8
TCCATCATCCATCATCCATCATCCATCATCCATCATCCATCATCCATCATCCATCATCCATCATCCATCATCCATCAACCTTATAACACCCTTTGGGTGTGTTTAGACCTCAAGTTGTATATTGACACAGTTGATATGCCATTGATTAACGCTGGCGCGCTAACCGATTTCCTTATGGAACACTTGAAACATGTCTTACCAGCTCTTTGAGCTGGTTTTTTTTTGCCTAAATTTTAATGGATGCTAAAGGCTGGTGGGCGTCAATACCGATATTGCAATGAATTAACGCCAGCAACATTATGCCGATTTCCTTATAGCGCTTTGTTAGAGATAGTTGAAACATGTTTTGCCAGCTCTTTGAGCTGGTGTTCTTTGCCTTGGATTTAAGGTTAGAAATCAGGTTGCACCTGAGCCTTAAGTTAGACTTCGTCTTATGATTCAAGCTTTGACACCCAATATAAATGACAAGTTCTACTTCCGCTGACTAAACTTTAGTGAATGCTGAAGTAGGAAGTTGGTATGCCGCGAGCAAGAAGTACCTTAATAAGCCTTGAAGACACGCCGTATTATCATTGTTGTAGCCGTGTAGTTCGGCGCGCCTATTTGTGTGGTGATGATAAATACACAGGCAAGAACTATGACCATCGCCGTGGTTGGGTTGAGTCGCAAATTCTGAAGTTAACAGAGGTGTTTGCAATTGATGTTGCTGCGTATGCTGTGATGAGTAATCATCTACATGTGGTGCTTTATATCGACCTAGAGGCGGTAAATAGCTGGACGGATAGGGATGTTGTTGAACAATGGCATAAGCTGTTTAACGGTACAGACTTAACTCAAAAGTTTGTTAAAGGTGATGTGATTGAAGCATGCATGGTCGCAGTATTAAAAAAACTCATTGCGACTTATCGTTCACGCTTAAGTGATATCAGTTGGTTTATGCGTTGCCTTAATGAACCGATAGCAAGGCAAGCAAATTATGAAGACAACTGTACTGGGCATTTTTGGGAAGGACGCTTTAAGTCACAAGCATTACTTGATGAAGCCGCAGTACTTGCCTGTATGGCCTATGTTGAGCTTAATCCTATACGCGCCAAGGTGGTTAAAATACCTGAACAATCAGACTATACCAGCTTGCAACTAAGAGTGAAGGCTGCATTAAAGGGCAAGCAGCCTGCCAAGTTACTGCCCTTTCTTGGTAATGAAAAAAAGTATCAACCGAAAGGCATTAACTTCTCGTTTGAAGATTACCTAACGCTTGTTGATGAAACGGGTCGAATCATTAGGGATGACAAGCGAGGAGCCATTTCTGCTAATGCAGAAAAGATTCTGAATACACTCAATATTGCTAGTGAGAACTGGGTCAAGCTTGCTACAGATTTTGGTAAGTTGTTCCATGGGCCGGTTGGTTCGTTACAGGAGTTAACTGACTACTGTGAACACCTAGAAAAGCGACGACGGCATTTCGCGCGCAGCTGCGAGTACCTCCAGGCAGGTTAAGCATTCACACAATCTTCTTATTTAGTTTATAGAATCATTCTATGAGCTAACTCTCTTTGTTTAAAATCCATTACTTTTCAGCAAAAGCATCGCTAATTGATACTGTCTTATCTTTAATCGCCAATCTGGAAATATGACTTGATAGTTTTATGTGGCTTGGAATCTCAATCTGGCAAGTGGGGGCTATCTTGTTGATTTATCATGGGTGGCTTAGATTAAACTACTAGTCAGAAAATGATACGTGCGATCAAAACTTTGAGAAAACAGAGCGTTTACTCGATGGATTTAATGCATTTGTATCCACGCTAGCCAACATAACGCCATACCCTTTTTCTAGAGAGATATATGGTATTTCTTCAAAGCGTGGTAATAAGTTCCAAGTGTCAATTTCAATGATACTAGCTGGTATTTATAAAAAGTTAGTGGAGTCCGGCTTTGACTTTGGGCTATTAGAAAATGCTACTAACTTAGAAACTTTCTCAATAGAGATTACCAGAATATTAAATCAATCTCATTTAGAAGACCCAGAGTATAAAGCTTCTACTACCAACCCTGTAGAAATTGAGAAAACCGTCGAGTCATTTGAGCTAAAGTTGGTATAAAAAGCATTTAAGAGTGATTCCCATAAAAGATAGGACAACCTTAACTTCCAATGTCAAAGCTTGTGTTTTTCTAACTCGGTGTAGATACGGCCGTGACCGTCCATGACATGGACGTCATGGCCGAGCTTCCAGGGATGGACTTGCTGCGTGTCACGGCAGTGTCTGCATATGCGCTGGCCGCAGGCGAAGCGCCGCGACTTTAGTTGTTCGACGCAATCTAACTTGAAATCCTTCAGTGACTTGGAAGTTCACGACCTTTTATCAAACGAAGTTTGATTGCTTTAATTTTTAGACGAAGTCTAACGTTAATCGCTGACATGCCAATTGTTATCAACAGCAAAACAATCAGATCACTGAAGCAGGCTAAAACTGAACTGAGTAGCCTCCCGAATTGCCAAACTCAAAAATAAACATGCGTTTTAAATATCTAGCCTCTGGCCTAAAGCCTCCGTATAATCGCTTCGAAATGTACAAATTGGACAGTTATTGTACACCTCTATATGCGTGCTTTATCAACCTAGACTCCCTGTAAATAAAACTATTATTGTTTCATAAAAAGAAAAGTCATACTTAAGTGCTCTCAATGAGTACACCCTACAAATCAATATAATAAAAAATAAGGGACTCAGCTCCATGCTAGAGAAAATATTCAAATTAAAACAAAACCAAACTTCGTTAAAACAAGAAGTCGTTGCGGGCCTAACAACATTTTTGACCATGGCCTACATTATTTTCGTTAATCCTATGATGCTCGCTGATGCCGGTATGGATCATGGCGCCGTATTCGTTGCGACCTGTTTAGCTGCCGCCATTGGTTGCTTTATCATGGGTTTCGTTGCCAACTATCCCATTGCGCTGGCACCAGGTATGGGATTAAACGCTTTTTTTACCTATACGGTTGTTGGCGAGATGGGCTATTCGTGGGAAACCGCGCTGGGTGCGGTTTTCCTATCGGGGATCTGCTTCTTAGTGCTGTCTTTAGTGCGGATCCGTGAATGGATAGTCAATAGCATCCCTATGTCTTTGCGTTTTGGTATTGCAGCGGGTATCGGCCTATTTTTAGCGCTTATCGGGCTGAAAAGTGCGGGGATTGTGGTTGCGAGTCCTGCAACCTTAGTCACCATGGGAGATGTGACTGCATTTCCTGCCGTTATGGCGGTACTGGGTTTTTTCTTGATTATTGCCATGGTGCACCGAGGTATGAAGTCGGCAGTTATTGTTAGTATTCTTGCCGTTACCGCATTAGGGCTATTATTGGGTAATGTGCAGTATCAAGGCGTGGTTGCTATGCCACCTTCAATAGTACCGACTTTTATGAAGATGGACCTATCGAGTGTGCTTGAGATCAGTATGTTGTCGGTGGTGTTTGCCTTTTTGTTTGTCGATCTGTTCGATACGTCCGGCACCTTAGTTGCAGTGGCTCAGCGTGGTGGTTTCTTGGATGATAAAGGACGCCTGCCACGCCTTAATCGTGCATTGACTGCAGATAGCACAGCCACCATCGCCGGTGCCATGCTCGGTACGTCGACCACTACCAGTTATATTGAGAGTACCGCCGGTGTGAGTGCGGGCGGGCGCACAGGGTTAACGGCTATTGTGGTTGGCTTGTTATTTCTCGGCTCGCTGTTTATCTCTCCTTTGGCTGCTATGGTGCCTGCGTATGCGACTGCTGGAACGCTATTTTATGTGGCAATCTTAATGATGTCTGGGCTGGTTCATATTGAGTGGGAAGATATTACCGAGGCAGCGCCAGTCGTTGTGGTGTGTATTTTAATGCCGCTGACATTTTCAATCGCTACAGGCATTGCGATGGGCTTTATCTCATATGCGGTCATTAAGTTGATGAGTGGACGTTATAAGGACTTAAGCGTTGGCGTGGTGATATTAGCAGCTCTATTTATTGCTAAGTTTATTTATGGCTAGCGCTTAATTGACTTAAGCTGCACACACAAAAGCCGCACTCGCTGTGGCTTTTGTGTTTATGGGTATTAGCTCTGACTGTTAAAAAATCTCGCGTTAAATTTCAATATTCTGCTAAATTTCCTGCCATTTTTACGAGAAACCCCTAATTCAGCCTTTTTTTTCAGTTTCTTTGTTGGTGCTTACTACCAATTCAAACCTAGATTGGGTATAAGGTTTTATTCAATGTAATTTTGTTAGCAAATAATGAACTTAAGTGAGATTAGTTACCGCCGCGTAGTGGTTAAATTGGGAACAAGTGTACTGACATCTGGCAGCTTAAAGTTAGATAAAGCACACATGGTTGAATTAGCACGACAGATGGCTGGCTTGATGAAAGCTGGCGTAGAAGTCGTTTTGTGCACCTCGGGAGCAATCGCTGCGGGTAAAGAGCATTTAGGCTACCCCAAACTACCCGATACCATAGCCAGTAAACAGCTGCTCGCTGCGGTAGGGCAAAGCCAACTTATTCTTGCTTGGTCTCAGTTATTCAGTATTTATGGTTTGCATGTCGGCCAGCTATTGCTGACCCGCGCCGACCTGCATGACAGAGAGCGCTACTTAAACGCGAGAGACTCTCTTAATGCACTGCTTAACAATGGCATTATTCCCATTATTAACGAAAATGACGCCGTAGCAACGGCCGAGATTAAAGTGGGCGACAATGATAATTTATCAGCCAGAGCCGCACTGTTATGTGATGCGGACCTATTGATCTTATTGACCGACCAAAAAGGTTTGTTTGATGCTGATCCGCGTAAAAATCCGGATGCAAAGCTGATCACTGAAGTTCAAAATATTGATGATAGTTTACGCATGCTGGCTGGTGGCGCTGTTTCTGGGCTGGGCACTGGTGGCATGGCGACTAAGCTCGAGGCTGCAGACATTGCACGCCGTGCTGGTGTTGAAGTGGTCATCGCGTCAGGACATCATAAAGATGTGATTCAAAACGTGGTCTGCTCAAAACCTGTCGGTACTCATTTTACCGCGCTTGAGCACCCGCTTGAGAGTCGTAAACAGTGGATTCTGGCAGGGCCTAAGGCTCGTGGACAGCTGGTACTTGATAGCGGCGCAATTGGCGCAGTCACCGAGAAAGGCAGAAGCTTGCTCTCTAAAGGGATCATCGAGGTTAACGGTCTTTTTCAGCGCGGTGATACCATAGAGCTTGTTGATACAAAGGGTAAGGTTTACGCCAAAGGCATGAGTCGATACGGCTCACTAGATGTCAGTAAAATTGCTGGTAAGCACTCTGATAGCATCGAAGAGATGCTTGGCTACGATTATGGTGATGCAGTAGTTCACCGCAACGACATGGTGGTGTTATGAATAACGAAGAATATTTAACGGCTTTAGGGCAAAATGCTAAGCAGGCAAGTTATGCATTAGCGACACTTTCTGGCAACCAGAAATCTGCACTGCTTAAGTGCATCGCGCAAAAGCTGACTGCCGCAAAAGCAGACATAGTCAATGCAAACCTGCAAGATGTTGCTGCCGCTAAAGCCAATGGCCTATCTGATGCGATGATCGATCGCTTGTTGCTTGATGAAACCAGACTGATGGGCGTGATTAGCGATATTGATAACGTGATTGGCTTGACCGATCCAGTCGGAAGCGAAATTGATAGCCGCCTTTTAGATAACGGTTTGCGCTTATCACGCAGGCGTGTGCCGCTTGGGGTTATTGGCGTTATTTATGAAGCGCGTCCAAATGTTACCGTCGATATTGCAGTGCTAGCCCTTAAAACCGGTAATGCGGTGATTCTGCGTGGCGGTAAAGAAACGTTAGCGTCGAACAAAGCCCTATGCACTGTGATCCGTAGCGCTATGGTCGAGCACGGTTTATCAGAAGATTGTGTGCAGCTAATTGATAGCCCTGATAGAAGCTTGGTATCTGGATTATTAAAACTCGATAAATATGTCGATATGATAGTGCCGCGCGGTGGTCAAAATTTACAACGTTTATGCGCCGAGCAAGCCACGATTCCGGTGATCTTGGGCGGGATTGGTATTTGTCATATCTATGTCGATGCTGAGGCTAACTTAGAAAAAGCGATTGCAGTTATTGAAAACGCTAAAGTTCAACGACCTACAGTATGTAATGCGCTTGATACCGTGCTTATTCATCAAAGCCATGCCAAGCAGTTTATTCCTCAGTTATGCAAGCACCTTGCAAGCCTTGGGGTTAAGTTTTATGGCTGCGACCAGACGCAAGCGATGTTAAACACGCAAGGGATTGAGGTTTGTGCTGCCAACGACGAAAGTTTTGCCACTGAATGGCTATCGTTAACACTCGGGATTAAGGTTGTTGCTGACTTAAGCCAAGCGGTAGAACATATTCGTACGTTCTCAAGCGGACATTCAGAGTCGATTTTGACTGACAATATCCATATAGCCAGTGAGTTTATGAATGCTATCGACTCGGCAGCCGTCTATGTTAATGCTAGCACTCGCTTTACCGATGGTGGCGAATTTGGCCTAGGTGCCGAAGTGGCGGTAAGCACCCAAAAGTTGCATGCTCGTGGACCTATGGGACTAGAAGCACTGACAACCTATAAGTGGTTAGCGTGGGGCGATTATACCATTCGAAGTTAAATTAATTCGCTTCTGTATCAGCATAAAAAAGCCGCATTGAGCGGCTTTTTTATGCTGATATTTTCTTACACTAATGGGTATAAGTGGGTAAAGGTGGGAATACGAGCGGCTCATAAGTGATGACTTGGTGCAGGTATAGCACCAAGTAGACGATTGCCATCACCGAGGTGTAGATCCTAAAGGGGGTGAGAAAACCTCGCATATGGAAAAAATGACGGTATTGGATCTCCCGGGTAAAATAGAGTGATGGCAGCAAGAAAAAGCAATACAAAAATGCGAAGTACCAAGTGTACGAACGCTCTTGTTGTAATTCATGTATTAGCATAGCAATAGCAAATGCCATTGAGCTCAGCCTGATAAACTTAACGACTTTAGCTTGCCTAAAAAACTTTAATGCATCCATATATTTGTAATACATAACTAATTTCCGTATTGTTACGCAGTTGTTACACTTATACCTAAGCTTGAACTTATTTACAATTGGCCATAGAAAAAAAGTCCATAAGTTGTAGAAGAATAACATTAAATGGGTAAAAGAATGATTGTTAGCTGTGTTGACCTGCTACTAACTCTTCGTGTTTAGCCCCATTTTGTTCAGTTCTATTTTTAGTTCAGCTTTAGTTTGGCCCGATTCTGTTTAGTCTAATTTTATTTAGACCGAATCTATTTTATCTCGAATTTAGTTTAGTCCAATGTACATTAAACAGATGAAAAAACCGACTCAAGGTCGGCTTTGTTTTGAAACCATAGTGCTAAGCATTGCTTTAAAGCCATGATATTAGATCCATGGTGTTAGAACGGGGAGGAAGGACTAGTGCAGCCCTCCCTTGATTGGCGTTAGTCTTTCATGCCTAGATATTATGCCTAGATGTTATACAGGGATACGCTTTTTTGCGCGCCACTGACCGACTTTAGGCAATATTTGCTGTAATGCCAGCGCGAATATAATCAAACCTAAGCCTATGTATGTCGATTTTTCAATGCTCTCTTGTAAAATCCAAGCGATAAAGCCTATCGACATCACTGGCGTAATAAATACTAGCGTGCTGATACTCGCAGTGCGCTCTGCTTTCTTTAAGGCGATTAACCAAAGCACAAAAGTAACGCCCATTTCAAACAGCCCAACATATACGCCAGCGAATATGGCTTTTATGTCCCAAGTGGGTAATGACTGAGTCAATAACAGCGCCACCACAATAAAAGGCAGCCCGACCAAAAAGCTTAATAATAGGCTAACAACGGGATCGCCCTTATCTTTAGTATTCACTATCCAGTAAAGCGACCAAAGCAGGGTACTGGTTAACGCAAGCACTACACCAGTCATGCTTTCAAAGTGAACGTTGGTGATATTACCTTTTGTCGCAATAAAGAATACACCGCAGTACGCTACCAGTGCGGCCGTAATGTCACTCTTTCTTAATTTTTGCCCCAGTAATGGCACTGATAATAAAGGTAACAAAATCGCCCAAGTGTAATTTAAGGACAATGCTTGCTGAGCAGGTAAAAGATCATAGGCTTTGAACAGGACTAGATAATACAGAAACGGGTTGAGCAGGCCTGTTTGCAAATAAAACCAAGGTCGCCCCCAAAATTGCTGCTTAATGAGTGACAGCTTTTTTTGGGCGATTAATATCGCACCTAAAGCAAAGATAGATGTAGTCACGGCAATAAACACCAATTGTAAGGGTGTAAAGTGCGCCAAAGCTAACTTAAACGCCGTTGCGACAGTGGACCACAAGAAAATGGCGCCAATGCCAAATACGTATGCTTGATGGGATGATTTCAATGTTTACTACTCTATACAACAAGATGATGACAAAGCGCATAATCCAGTTTTAGCTCTGATATCGTGCGCCATCTTTAAGATTGTATTCATTATACGTTTTACCGTTTTTTTAACCGCGTCCTAGATCAAATTAATGCACTCTTAAGATAAAATTTAAATTTATCCCTTGTATTCATTCTAAACGTCCCAATATAGGGTTTATGAGAAGATTTAGGGTGATAAAAAAGACTTGAAAAGTATTAAGTCTGTCCCCACTTCATAAACCAGATAACAAATTTAGTTTTTAAAAGTTTTTCGGAGGACTCCATGGGTAGAATTATTGGTATCGATTTAGGCACAACTAACTCTTGTGTTGCAGTATTAGATGGCGGCAAAGCACGCGTATTGGAGAATGCTGAAGGCGATCGTACGACACCCTCAATCATCGCATACACTGCTGATGAAACATTAGTTGGCCAGTCTGCAAAGCGTCAGGCTGTAACAAACCCAACGAACACAGTATTTGCTATTAAGCGTCTAATTGGCCGTCGTTTTAAAGATGACGAAGTTCAGCGTGACGTTGACATCATGCCATTCAAAATCATCAGCGCTGACAATGGCGATGCATGGGTTGAAGCACAAGGCAAGAAAATGGCTCCACCACAAATCTCTGCTGAAATCTTGAAGAAGATGAAGAAAACGGCAGAAGATTTCTTAGGTGAAGAAGTGACTGAAGCGGTTATTACCGTTCCTGCTTACTTTAACGATTCACAACGTCAAGCAACTAAAGATGCGGGTCGCATCGCAGGTCTTGAAGTTAAGCGTATCATCAACGAGCCAACAGCGGCGGCACTTGCTTACGGTATCGATAAGAAGCAAGGCGACAATATCGTTGCTGTATACGATTTAGGTGGTGGTACATTTGATATCTCTATCATCGAAATCGACAGTGTTGATGGCGAGCAAACGTTCGAAGTACTTGCAACTAACGGTGACACTCACTTAGGTGGTGAAGACTTTGATAACCGTATGATTAAGTATCTTGCTGACGAGTTCAAAAAAGAGCAAGGTCTTGACCTACGTAACGATCCACTAGCGATGCAGCGTCTAAAAGAAGCGGCAGAAAAAGCGAAGATCGAACTATCGAGCACAACACAAACTGAAGTTAACCTGCCTTACATCACAGCTGACGCAACAGGTCCTAAGCACTTAGTGGTTAAAATCACTCGTGCAAAACTTGAGTCACTTGTTGAAGATTTGATTAAACGTTCACTTGAGCCACTAAAAGTTGCACTTGCAGATGCTGACCTTTCAGTTTCTGACATCAACGAAGTGATTCTAGTGGGTGGCCAGACTCGTATGCCTAAAGTGCGTGAAGAAGTTTCTGCATTCTTTGGCAAAGAGCTACGTCAAGATGTTAACCCTGATGAAGCGGTTGCTATCGGTGCAGCGGTTCAAGCGGGTGTACTATCAGGTGAAGTTAAAGACGTACTGCTACTAGACGTTACGCCACTGTCTCTAGGTATTGAGACTATGGGTAGCATCATGACGAAGCTTATCGAGAAGAACACCACTATCCCGACTAAAGCGTCACAAACATTCTCGACTGCTGACGACAACCAAAGTGCTGTGACTATTCACGTACTTCAAGGTGAGCGTAAGCAATCAAGCGGTAACAAGTCTTTAGGTCAATTTAACCTAGAAGGTATTGAGCCTGCACCACGTGGCATGCCACAGGTCGAAGTGACTTTTGACATCGATGCTGACGGTATCTTGCATGTATCTGCTACAGACAAGAAGACTGGCAAAGCACAAAACATCACGATTAAAGCCTCTTCTGGTCTAAGTGATGAGGAAGTGGACGCTATGGTTCGTGACGCTGAAGCACATGCTGATGAAGATGCTAAGTTCGAAGAGCTAGCTACAGCTCGTAACCAGGCTGATGGCATGGTTCACGCAACTAAGAAGCAGATCGAAGAAGCGGGTGAGGCACTACCAGCGGACGAGAAAGAGAAGATTGAAGCTGCAATGGCTAACGTTGACACTGCTGTTAAAGGCAATGACAAAGAAGCGATTGAAAAGTCTACTCAAGAGCTAATGGAAGCGTCTTCTAAATTAATGGAAATCGCTCAAGCTAAGGCTCAAACTGAGCAAGGTCAACCTCAAGGCGAAGCACAAGCTTCTAAGCCTGAAGATGACGTAGTTGACGCTGAGTTTGAAGAAGTTAAAGACGACAAAAAATAATGACGGGTAATTCCTAAATTATTGTAGCGGGCGTTATGAGGAAACTCTAACGCCCGTTTGTGCAACTTTAGCCAAAAAGTATTAAAAACTATGTCAAAGCGCGATTTTTACGAAGTATTAGGTGTCGGACGTGACGCCAGCGAACGCGAAATAAAGAAAGCTTATAAGCGTTTAGCAATGAAATTTCACCCAGACCGCAATCCGGGTAACAAAGAAGCTGAAGCAAGCTTTAAAGAAGTTAAAGAAGCTTACGAAATTCTAACCGACAGCGATAAGAAAGCGGCCTATGACCAGTTTGGTCATGCTGGCGTTGATCCTAATCGTGGTGGCGGCGGTGGTTTTGGCGGCGGTGATTTTGGCGACGTATTTGGTGATGTGTTCGGCGATATCTTCGGCGGCGGACGCCGCGGTGGTCAACGTCAAGCTGCGCGCGGAAGTGACTTACGTTACAACTTAGAGTTGTCTTTAGAAGAGGCGGTTCGCGGCTTAACCAAAGAGCTACGTATTCCAACATTAGCGGCTTGTGATGTGTGTGACGGCAGCGGTGCTAAGAAAGGCTCCTCGCCAACAACTTGTGGTACCTGTCATGGCCAAGGCCAAGTACAGATGCGTCAAGGTTTCTTCGCAGTGCAGCAAGCCTGTCCAACCTGTCATGGCCGTGGCAAGATCATTAAAGATCCTTGTAACAAGTGTCATGGTGAAGGTCGCGTAGAAAAGAGCAAGACCTTATCAGTTAAGATCCCAGCTGGGGTTGATACAGGCGATCGTATTCGTCTTTCTGGCGAAGGTGAAGCGGGCGAGTTTGGTGCACCACCAGGTGACTTATATGTTCAGGTGAGTGTTCGTGAACATGCCATCTTCCAGCGTGATGGCAACAACCTTTATTGTGAAGTGCCTATTTCGTTCAGCAAAGCGGCGTTAGGCGGCGAGATTGAAGTGCCAACACTTGATGGTAAGGTTAATCTTAAGATCCCAACTGAAACCCAAACTGGACGCATGTTCCGTATGCGCGGTAAAGGTGTTAAGTCTGTTCGCAGTCATGCAGTGGGTGACTTGCTATGTAAGGTCGTCATGGAAACACCTGTCAACCTTAATGAGCGTCAAAAAGAGCTACTACGTGAATTTGAAGATACGTTAACGGGTCAATCAAAGAAGCACAGTCCAAAGGCTGATGGTTTCTTCGATGGCGTGAAGAAGTTTTTTCAAGATCTGAATAGCTAAATCTGAGCTCGTTCAGTATATAATTTAAGCCTCGCGAATGCGGGGCTTTTTGTTATATGTGCTGAAGCTATTTGTACTTAGGTTATTTGCACTAAAGCTATATATTATGTTTTACGTGAAGGGAGTTAAGCTTATATGAAAGGAATACTATTACTGCTTAGCGCTGTATTATTGTGTACGGGCTGCGCTACTCATCAATCGCCAACAGGGCGGGGGCAAACCTTGCTGTTTTCATCAGAAGAGATGTCGCAGCTTGGTGATACTTCATTTGCTCAGCTCAAGCAGCAAGAGACAGTTAGCCAAGACAGAGCGATAAACAGCTATGTTAATTGCGTTGCACTGCGTATTACTCAAGCGTTACCCGATCAGAGTTTGCCATGGGAGGTCGTGGTATTTGAGTCAGAGCAAGTCAACGCGTTTGCGCTGCCTGGTGGCCATATAGGGGTTTACACCGGTCTGCTAAACGTGGCGACCAATCCTGACCAGCTTGCCACAGTGATTGGTCATGAGGTGGCTCATGTACTGGCAAACCACAGTAACGAGCAAGTGTCGCGCGCACAGATGACAGGTGCAGGCATGCAACTGGCAGATCTTGCCTTAGGCGCGGGGGGGATTGCGGATAAAGAACTTTATATGGCAGCCCTTGGTTTAGGTGTACAAGTTGGATACATACTCCCCTATGGTCGTGACCAAGAATCAGAAGCCGATATGATAGGTGTCGAATTGATGGCCAAAGCGGGATTTGATCCAGCTCAGAGTGTCGATCTGTGGCGCAATATGTCTAAAGCGGGCGGCGAGCAGGGGCCAGAGCTGCTTTCTACTCATCCATCCCATGGGCAGCGTATTGCACAGTTACAACAAATGCAGGCGAAAGCCCAACCTCTATATAATGCCAGTAACGCGAGTATGAAAAATTCTTGCCAAAGACCAAAATAGCTACGGTTTTTAGGGCAATATCACAGAAATTATGATAAAGTTTCGCGCGAAATTTAAATTGAATCAATGAGAGTACAATCATTATGTCTGATAAGTTCAGTACAATTGAAGAGCAAGCAAGCTACGGTGTTGGTCGTCAACTAGGTGAGCAACTAGCTGCAAACTCGTTTGAAGGTATCGATATTTCTGCTGTTCAATTGGGTCTATCTGACGCATTCGAAGGTAAAGAAAGCCTAGTGTCTATGCAAGATATGCAAGTTGCTTTCACTGAAATCAGCCAGCGTATCCAGAAAGTTCAAGAAGCTGCTGCTGCGGCTGCATCAGAAGTAGGTGAAAAATTCCTTACTGATAATGGTGCTCGTGAAGGTGTTGTGACTTTGGACTCAGGTCTACAGTACGAAATCATTACTGAAGGTAACGGTGATAAGCCTGGTTACGACTCTACAGTACGTACTCACTACCACGGTACTTTTATCTCTGGTGACGTATTCGATAGTTCTGTTGCTCGTGGCGAGCCAGCAGAATTCCCAGTATCTGGCGTTATCGCTGGTTGGACTGAAGCATTGCAACTTATGCCTACAGGTTCTAAGTGGAGACTATTTGTACCACAGCACCTAGCATACGGTGAGCGCGGCGCAGGTGCTGCAATCCCGCCATATTCAACTTTGGTATTCGAAGTTGAATTGTTAGACATTATCTAAGTTAGACAATAAGCCTAAGTTAATACTTAGGCTTTTTTTTGACATTTGCAGGGAGTACTGAGATGACTGAACAAGTAAGAGTGGCAATAACAGGCGGCAGTGGCCGTATGGGACGTACTCTTATTGAAGCGGCAAAACAAAATGAAATGATTTTGTTGGGCGCGGCGATTGAACGAGCTGGTTCGACTCTGATGGGCGTCGATGCGGGTGAACTTGCAGGCGTTGGGGCGATGAATGTGGCCATTACCGACTCTCTCGATAAAGCGGTTGATGATTTTGATGTGCTTATCGATTTTACTTCACCTGAAGCCAGTGTTGTGCATACAGACTGGTGTGCAAAGAATGGCAAAGCAATCGTTATAGGCACCACCGGGTTCAATCATGCTCAGAAAGAGCAAATTTCTGCCTACTCTGATCAGATACCGATTGTCATGGCGCCAAATATGGCGGTTGGCGTTAATCTTATGTGGAAACTGCTTGAAGTGGCCGCAGAGGTGATGGGCCAATACAGCGATATCGAGATCATAGAAGCTCACCATAGATATAAGAAAGATGCACCGTCAGGTACCGCGCTGAAGATGGGTGAAGTGATCGCTGAAACCTTAGGCCGTGATCTGGAAAAGTGTGCAGTGTATGGTCGCGAGGGGATTACTGGTGAGCGTGATAGAGAAACCATAGGTTTCGCTACTGTGCGTGCTGGCGATATCGTGGGTGAGCATACCGCATTATTTGCCGATATGGGTGAACGACTAGAGATCACCCATAAAGCATCGAGCCGAATGACCTTTGCAAATGGTGCTATGCGCGCCGCAACCTGGTTAGTCGAGCAAAATGCAGGGCTTTACGATATGCAGCAAGTCTTAGGCTTGAAGGCATAATTATTTAAAACCGCTATTAGCGGTTTTTTTTTGCTTGAAATTTTTTTGATAAAATACTTTCTTCATCTATAGACAGGTTTTGCTTTTACATATAAAATCGGCGGAATTTGTCAAAATTTTGCATTTTAGCGAAAGTTGGTATTTTAAAAACATATAAAAAACAATTAATTTCAATGATTTGGCTCTTTCCGGAGGTCGCGTTGACAAAGTCTGCCTTACTCGTACTTGAAGATGGAACCATTTTTTCTGGCACTGCAATTGGTGCTGAAGGGATGTCTGTTGGTGAAGTCGTTTTTAACACTTCAATGACCGGTTACCAAGAAATTTTGACTGATCCATCATATTCACGTCAAATGGTAACCCTCACTTATCCACATATTGGTAATACTGGTACCAATGATGAAGATACAGAGTCTAGCTCTGTTCATGCATGTGGCCTTATCATTCGAGACTTGCCGCTAATCGCAAGTAACTTTCGTAATCAGCAATCTTTAAGCGATTATTTGATCGCTAACAACGTTGTTGGTATTGCTGATATCGATACTCGTAAATTAACTCGTATCCTACGTGAAAAAGGCGCTCAAGCCGGTTGTATCATGGTGGGTGATTTAGATGAAGCTAAAGCGCTAGCTGCAGCTAAAGCCTTCCCAGGCCTTAAAGGCATGGATTTGGCTAAAGAAGTCACCACAAACGAAACATATTCATGGCGCAGCGGTAGCTGGCGTTTAGTTGGCGGTTTGCCATCTGATACGCCTGAAGCTGAGCTTAAATATAAAGTCGTTGCTTATGATTATGGCGTGAAGCGTAATATTTTACGCATGTTGGTTGACCGTGGCTGTGATGTCACTGTTGTACCAGCTCAAACTCCTGCTGCAGAAGTACTTGCTATGAATCCTGATGGGGTTTTCCTATCAAATGGCCCTGGTGACCCTGAGCCATGTGATTATGCAATTGCTGCGATTCAAGAGATTTTAAAGACTGACATTCCAGTTTTTGGTATCTGTCTTGGTCACCAGCTGCTGGCATTAGCTTCAGGTGCTAAAACACTGAAAATGAAGTTTGGTCATCACGGTGCTAACCACCCTGTGAGCAATATTGAGCAAGGTAATGTGATGATCACCAGCCAAAACCACGGTTTTGCTGCGGATGAAACAAGCTTACCAGCCAATATTAAAGTGACACATAAGTCACTATTTGATGGTTCACTGCAAGGTATACACCTTACAGATAAGCCTGCATTTAGTTTCCAAGGACACCCTGAAGCGAGTCCTGGACCACATGATGCGGCGCCACTGTTTAATCACTTCATTGACTTGATTGATTTGTACCGTCAAAACGCCAAGTAGTAACCTCATCCGGGAGAAGATTTAAGCAATGCCAAAACGTACAGATATAAAGAGTATTCTTATCCTAGGTGCTGGACCAATTGTCATTGGTCAAGCCTGTGAGTTTGACTACTCAGGCGCACAAGCCTGTAAAGCCCTACGCGAAGAAGGTTATCGAGTTATTCTTGTTAACTCTAACCCTGCAACCATTATGACCGATCCTGAGATGGCCGATGCAACATACATCGAGCCAATTCATTGGGAAGTCGTGCGCAACATTATTGCAAAAGAGCGTCCAGATGCGATTTTGCCAACAATGGGCGGCCAGACTGCACTTAACTGTGCACTTGAGCTTGAAAGCCGTGGCGTACTAAAAGAGTTTAATGTTGATATGATTGGCGCGACAGCTGATGCAATCGACAAAGCGGAAGACCGTAGCCGTTTCGACAAAGCAATGAAGTCGATTGGCCTTGAGTGTCCTCGTGCTGGTATCGCTCATACAATGGATGAAGCTCGTGCTGTTCAAGCTGAAGTGGGCTATCCATGTATTATCCGTCCTTCATTTACCATGGGCGGTAGTGGTGGCGGTATCGCTTATAACAAAGAAGAGTTTGAGGATATCTGTTCTCAAGGTCTTGAATTATCACCGACTAGCGAACTCCTTATCGACGAATCTTTGATTGGTTGGAAAGAGTACGAGATGGAAGTAGTTCGTGACCGTAATGATAACTGTATCATTGTCTGTGCGATTGAGAACTTCGATCCTATGGGCGTGCATACGGGTGACTCGATTACGGTTGCGCCAGCGCAGACACTAACCGATAAAGAATACCAGTTGATGCGTAATGCATCTCTTGCTGTATTACGTGAGATTGGTGTTGAAACTGGCGGTTCAAACGTACAGTTTGGTATCAACCCGAAAGATGGCCGTATGGTTATCATCGAGATGAATCCACGTGTATCTCGCTCATCGGCATTAGCATCAAAAGCAACCGGCTTCCCGATTGCTAAGATTGCCGCCAAGCTAGCGGTAGGTTTCACTCTTGATGAGCTAAGCAACGACATTACTGGCGGCGCAACACCAGCATCATTTGAGCCAGCCATCGATTACGTTGTGACTAAAATCCCGCGCTTTAACTTTGAAAAGTTTGCCGGTGCCAATGACCGCCTAACCACACAGATGAAGTCTGTGGGTGAAGTGATGGCGATTGGACGTACATTCCAAGAATCACTGCAAAAAGCGCTTCGTGGCCTTGAAGTGGGCAAAAATGGTTTGTGCCCAGAAATCGACTTGGCAGATCCTGAAGCGCTATCACGTATTCGTCACGAGCTTAAAGAGCCTGGCGCAGAACGTATTTGGTATATTGCCGATGCGTTCCGTATGGGATTGTCGGTAGATGATATCTTCGCACTAACCAATATTGACCCATGGTTCTTGGTACAAATTGAAGACTTGCTTAAGTCTGAAGCGCAAGTTGCTGAAATCGGTCTAGCTGGTCTAAATGAAGATGTTCTACGTAAGCTTAAGCGCAAAGGCTTTGCTGATTCACGTTTAGCAGCACTTGCAGGTGTGAGCGAAACAGAAGTACGTAAGCTACGTACTCGTTTTGAAATTCACCCAGTGTATAAGCGCGTTGATACCTGCGCTGCAGAATTTTCAACCGATACTGCTTACATGTACTCAACGTATGAAGAAGAGTGTGAAGCGAACCCATCAAATCGTGACAAGATCATGATTTTAGGTGGTGGTCCAAACCGCATTGGCCAAGGTATTGAGTTTGATTACTGTTGTGTACATGCGGCATTAGCGCTACGTGAAGACGGGTACGAGACCATCATGGTTAACTGTAACCCTGAAACGGTTTCTACCGATTACGACACGTCAGATCGTTTGTACTTCGAGTCAGTGACATTTGAAGACGTGCTTGAAATCGTGCGTATCGAGAAGCCAAAAGGCGTTATCGTGCAGTACGGTGGTCAAACGCCGCTTAAACTTGCTCGCGACCTAGAAGCCGCAGGCGTACCGATTATCGGTACAAGTCCTGATGCGATTGACCGTGCTGAAGACCGTGAGCGTTTCCAGCAAGCAATTCAGCGTTTAGGCATGAAGCAGCCTGAAAACGATACCGTTACAACGGTTGAAGGTGCAGTGATTTCTGGTGAGCGTATCGGTTATCCGTTAGTGGTTCGTCCATCATATGTACTTGGTGGCCGTGCGATGGAAATCGTTTATGACGAGCAAGACTTACGTCGCTACTTTAACGAAGCGGTAAGTGTTTCGAATGCATCTCCTGTGCTATTGGATTGTTTCCTAGATAACGCGATTGAAATCGACATCGATGCAGTATGCGATGGCGAAACCGTTGTTATTGGTTCAATCATGGAGCATATCGAGCAGGCTGGTGTTCACTCTGGTGACTCAGGTTGTTCATTACCTCCATATAGCCTTAGCCAAGAAATCCAAGACCGCATGCGTGAGCAGGTCGGTAAGCTTGCAATGGAACTTGGTGTAATTGGTCTAATGAACGTGCAGTTTGCGGTGAAGGATAACGAGATCTACATGATTGAAGTTAACCCACGTGCTGCGCGAACAGTACCATTCGTATCAAAAGCGACTGGCGTTCCATTAGCTAAGATTGCAGCTCGAGTGATGGCAGGTCAAAGCCTTAAGTCACAGAACTTCACCAAGGAAGTTATTCCGCCATTCTTCTCTGTAAAAGAGGTAGTATTGCCGTTTAACAAATTCCCAGGTGTTGACCCTCTGCTTGGCCCTGAAATGCGCTCAACGGGTGAAGTGATGGGTGTCGGTGACACGTTTGCTGAAGCCTATGCTAAAGCACAGCTTGGTGCGACATCTGAAGTGCCTAAGTCTGGCCGCGCGCTATTGTCTGTTCGTAACAGCGATAAAGCACGTGTAGCAGATTTAGCGGCACAGCTAATCGCACTGGGTTATGAAATCGATGCGACTCACGGCACTGCAGTTATCTTGGGCGAAGCGGGTATTAACCCACGCCTAGTGAACAAGGTACATGAAGGTCGCCCACACATTCTTGACCGTATCAAGAATGGTGAGTACACCTATATTGTCAATACCACAGAAGGTCGTAAGGCGATTGAAGACTCACGTCAACTTCGCCGCGGTGCACTACGTTATAAAGTGAACTACACCACGACTCTGAATGCTGCATTTGCAACTTGTATGGCACACTCGGCGGATGACCGTTCGAACGTGACATCAGTGCAAGAGCTGCATAAGCGTATTACGAAATAAGTTGAGCTAAAACAGAAGGCCGCTTAAAGCGGCCTTTTTTATTGGCTTGACCTTTTGATTGAGCAGGGCAGCGATAAATAAAAATTTATCTTCCATTGCTAGCAAGTCTGGCAAAGGTTAAGTAAGCTCTACGGTCTCAAGTCGTGATTTGCTTCGAAAAAAAGGCGGTTTACTCAGCCTTAATGATAGCTAGATCGCGAGCAAGTATAGATTAGAGTGCATCGAATGCCCTCTGCGTTTACAATAACGTAATTCCACCTGATTTTACCTCACTGATGTTGTTCTCAGTGGGACATGCTTTTGTTTTAAAGGAGACGAAAGAGCTTATGAGTACGGTTCCAATGACCATAGTCGGTGCTGCAAGACTGCGTAAAGAGTTAGATTTTCTTAAGTTTGAGCGCCGTCCGCTAATTGCCGCTGCAATTGGTGAAGCCCGTGAGCTTGGCGATTTGAAAGAAAACGCTGAATACCATGCAGCCCGTGAAGAGCAGGGATTAAGCGAAGCGCGCGTTAGAGATATCGAAGGTAAGTTGTCTCACGCACAGATCATCGATGTGACCACAATGGAAAATAACGGCCGCGTTATTTTCGGTTCTACAGTGACTATTTTAAATGTAGATACTGAAGACGAAGTGACTTACCGCATTGTGGGTGAAGACGAAGCTAACATTAGAGAAAACTTGTTGTCAGTGAGTTCTCCAATTGCCCGTGGTCTAATTGGTAAGAGCTTAGATGATGAGATCTCTATTGTGACACCTGGTGGCACAACTGACTTTGAAATTATCAAAGTTGAATATATCTAATCTAACCCGTTAGAACTAAAAAAACCGCTTTTTAGCGGTTTTTTTATGTGACGCAGTGACCGGTAGCGCCAAAACAGTGAATAATTGTTTGTATCGAGGCTGTGCTACGTTTAGTATATTCAACATAGTAAATAGACTTAAAATAGGTAATTAGTGCTGTCATTTTGGCGATTCGGCTTCATCTTGTTGTTCATAGGGGGATTATTTCTCACACCTATGTCTGCAAGTGCATCTGAAAATGTTCAAAGTAATGATATGCGCTCAGTGGAACCTGCAGGGGCTGTTATAACCGTTATACAGGCTGCACCGCATAAGAATATGCTCGCAGATATGACAATCACGCAATCCTCTGGCTTACCTAAACATACTCCTTTAACGCTTGAAGATAAGCAGGCAAAGCAAACTGACAAAGATGGCTCTGAATATGCGCCACTTGTTTCGCAGCGCTTTATCAGTTTTTCTCAACATGATCCCCTGCAAAGTCGTCCCGACTATTTGCTGGCCTTTGAATTTACTTCCCCCGCAGTGCCTTCTTTAACCGTTGGTTATCGCATGGATTTTGCGCCAGCAGTAGACTGGTCACTGCACATTGATACTCGCTCCCACCGACTTTGCGCGTGGAAAGAGTCTAATCTTCTCTACCGCTTTTCTCAGTCTCGCTCCTTAAGCTAACGACCGATAGCCATTTGGCTTCGTTATCGGTTGGTTTTTAAAGCAGCTATTGAGCTCGGCAGTGTTAGTTATTACTAACTTTCCCCTGATGCATTGACGTACTCGGTGTTTATTCACTTTGTTGTTGATTCCGCTAATGGTGCACTCCCTATAAGCCGCTTACTTATTTCCGTCACAAGCATGTGATTGAAACGGTGAACGTTTACCTCGATAGCTCTAAAGCATACTCGCCCAATATTCCTAGGCACCAATGTTATTAGGCATTAGTCCTGCTGGGGTTAGCCTTTTAATAATAAGTCCAGTTTCACTTCTGTGGCCTTTGAATAATGGTGAGTTGCTATCACACTTTTAGTGAATTTAAAGAGCAAAAATATGAGAGAACAGAAAAAATCAGCAATTTTGAACCATTATGCTGCTTGGAAATACATAGTGTTAGTCGTCACCATCAGCATTATGTTACTGAGTGCGTTACCGACTTTTTTTGGTGAAGATGCAGCGGTGCAGATTAGCGACGAGGCCGGGTTGAAAGTTAACCCTTTGGAATTACATCAGCTGCTCGTGTCCCAAGGTGTTACCGTTAAGCGTATCGATCAAGCTAATGGACAAACCTTGATTGTGCTTGACGACAATTCACAACAGAGCCAGCTGAAAACCTTGCTTGCAAGTCAGGTAAAGGATCCATCAAAACTAACGCTTACTCTAGCGCCTGCAGCGCCAAACTGGCTATTATCGCTCGGTTTTACTCCGATTAAATTGGGATTGGATTTGCGAGGTGGGGTGCAATTTCTATTGGATGTTGAAATTGAGCCTGTCTATAAGTTGCACGCCAACACGTTCATTGACTCTGTTAGGCAATTTGCGCGTGAACAGTCCTTATATGGTGTCACGATTCAGCAGCAGGCTGACGGTAATGTGAACATAACAACTACGGATTTAGCACAAAAAACAGCGATAAGACAGTTTGTTACTAAGCAATATCCTAATTGGCAAGTCTCAAACTCTGGTGAGCAATCTTTAAATGCTGATCTGTCAGAAGCTGAAAAAATGAATATTCGCGACCTAACCGTGAAGCAAAACTTGCAGATCATGCGCAGCCGTATCGAGCAACTAGGGATCAGTGAGGCTGTCGTTCAGCGTCAAGGTGAGCATCGAATTCGAATAGAATTACCGGGTGTACAAGATCCTGCTGCTGCAAAGTCAGTGATAGGTGCTACCGCCAGCCTTGCTTTCTATCAAGTTAAGCAACAGGGTTCTGTTAATGCCAAGGTATTGAAAGATGAGCTGGGGGCTCCTGTTTATGTTGCTAGACGCGCGGTACTCGGCGGTGAGCATATTGTCGACGCAAGAGCATCGCTCGGTGAGATGGGGCAGCCTGAAGTGGTTATTCATCTAGACCGAGAAGGCGGCAGAATCATGTCGGCTTTTTCTCGCGACAATATTGGTAAGCCGATGGCGACTTCATATAGTGAGTATAGCCGCGGTGATAATGGACAAATTAGACAAACCACTGAAGTTATCAGTGTAGCGACAATTCAATCTCAGCTGGGAGACCGATTTAGCGTAACAGGCTCTAGGGATTATGCCAGTGCGCAGCAGCTTGCTTTATTACTTCGAGCGGGCTCAATGACGGCACCTGTGACTATTGTTGAAGAACGGACTATTGGGCCAAGCTTAGGCGAAGAAAACATCACCAACGGTTTCTCTGCGCTTGCCTTAGGTATGGCGGTGACATTGCTGTTTATGGGGCTTTGGTACCGACGTTTAGGTTGGATAGCGAACGTGGCACTTTTAGCCAACATGATCCTTATATTTGGCTTAATGGCACTGATCCCTGGCGCGGTTTTAACCTTACCTGGCATCGCAGGTTTAGTGCTAACCGTTGGTATGGCAGTAGACACTAACGTACTTATTTTTGAGCGGATTAAGGACAAGTTAAAGGAGGGGAGGAGCTTTGCTCATGCCATTGACCGAGGCTTTGATAGTGCCTTTTCAACCATTGTTGACGCCAACATTACCACGATGATCACTGCAGTGGTTCTTTATGCTATCGGTAACGGGCCAATTCAAGGCTTTGCGTTAACCCTAGGGTTAGGTCTGCTAACCAGTATGTTCACCGGGATTTTTGCATCCAGAGCATTAGTTAACTGGGCATATGGTCGTAATTTTAGTCGTAACGTGAAGGTATAATATGAATTTTAATCATTTAAGTAAGTTGAGTAAATTAACAAAAGCACGTTACCTCTCAAGTGTCTTCTCTGTGCTGATCATGCTGTCATCTATTGGCATTATTGTCGTCAATGGATTTAATTGGGGGCTAGATTTTACCGGAGGGATTGTTACTGAGGTAAAACTCGATTCGAATGTTAAGGCCACGCAAATTAGTAAGCTATTGTCAGCAACCTCGGAGCAGGAGGTCAGTGTTATTTCGGCGGGTGAGCCAGGTCGTTGGATTTTGCGTTACGCTAAAATAGACAATGCTGGGGCTGGTGATATCAAAACCATATTGGCGCCGTTGACTAATGATGTTGAAGTACTCAACTCTAGCATAGTTGGGTCGCAAATTGGTCAAGAGCTCGCAGAGCAAGGAGGGTTGGCACTGCTTGCGGCAATGTTATGTATTCTGGCTTATTTAAGTTTTCGTTTTGAGTGGCGTCTTGCCAGTGGCGCATTATTGGCACTATTTCACGATGTTATCTTCGTGCTGGCATTTTTCTCGTTAACGCAGATGGAGTTCAACTTGACCATTTTGGCAGCGGTACTGGCTATTTTAGGTTACTCACTGAATGACTCGATTGTCATTGCTGACAGGGTAAGAGAAGTGCTGATTGCTAAACCTAAGATGGCGATTGATAAAGTGTGCAGTAGCGCAGTAAAAGCCACGTTTTCACGTACCATGATCACGAGCGGTACCACACTATTTACCGTTGGCGCCTTATGGGTGATGGGCGGTGCGCCGCTGCAGGGATTTTCAATTGCGATGTTTCTCGGGATCATGATTGGAACGGTGTCATCGGTATCTGTAGGTACTTGCTTACCCGAGTATTTGAAAGTGAATGCCGAGCACTATAAAGTCGAACCTATTAGCGAAACGCCATAAAAAAGGCCCATAAAAAAAGAGCCGCTGAATAATCAGCGGCTCTTTTTATTTATCTTACAAAGGCTTCTTTATCTTAATGAAGACGTCTTTGTTAATTACTTTGCCTTAGGCACTGCAATTTTCATTTCTTCAGACTGACGGAACAGTACTAAAACGTGACCGATAAGCTGTATTTTTTCAGCTTTAGTTTCACGTACAATGGCATCTACGATAGCGTTTTTAAGCTCTCTGTCACCAGAGGCTACTTTCACTTTAATCAATTCATGATGTGAAAGTGCATTATCAATTTCAGCCAGCACTCCCTCAGTCAAGCCGTTACCACCAAGCATCACTACAGGCTTGAGACTATGCGCTAAGCCCTTTAAGTGCTGTTTTTGTTTGGTTGTTAAGTTCATTTATACCAACTTTATGCTGAGTTACTGTTGAAAACCCGCTATTCTACCCTTATATAGGCTTTGTGTAACTCTCAATTTTGTTGCGGATTTTAAATGTCAGGAAAAAAACGAACAGCCAGTTCTTCTCGCTGGATGCAGGAACATTTCGATGATCACTATGTCAAACTAGCGCAGAAGCGTGGTTTAAGGTCGCGTGCGGCTTTTAAGATTGAAGAGATCCAAGAAAAAGATAAACTCATTCGACCTGGAATGACGGTTGTTGATTTAGGGGCCGCACCGGGTGGCTGGTCTCAGGTAGCCGTTAAATTGGCAGGTGATAAGGGTAAAGTTATCGCTTGTGATATTCTACCTATGGACCCGATTGTTGGCGTTGATTTCCTACAGGGTGATTTTCGCGAGGAAAAAGTGCTGGACGCATTGTTAACCCGAGTGGGTGATGCCAAGGTTGATGTGGTGCTATCTGATATGGCACCGAATATGAGTGGTACAGGTGGTGTTGATCAGCCGCGTGCTATGTATTTAGTAGAACTTGCGTTAGATATGTGTCATCAAGTGTTGGCGCCTAATGGTTGTTTTGCTGTTAAAGTCTTTCAGGGGGAGGGCTTTGATGAATACATGAAAGCGGTTAAAGAGGCGTTCAAAACGGTTAAAACACGTAAGCCCGATTCTTCACGTCCACGTTCGCGTGAAGTCTATCTTGTGGCGACTGGGTACAAGTTGTAGTAATCTACCCTAAGTACTCTAACATTAGTTTTCGAAAGACTTTAAAAGAGGTCGAGTAATTTGAGTGACATGGCAAAAAATTTAATTCTCTGGGTTGTCATCGCCGTTGTGTTGATGTCAGTTTTTCAGGGCTATTCCCCCTCTTCTTCGACTAAGCAGAAGATGGATTATTCAACATTTTTAGATAACGTTAAAGACGGTCAAGTCAATACTGCAACGGTTAAGAGTGACCAGCGCACTATTGAGGGAACAACGCGTACTGGTGAAAAGTTTGTCACTGTAATGCCGTTACCTGACTTAGATCTAATTAATGAACTAAATCGCAAGGGGATTACATTCAAGGGAGAAGAAGCTGAAGAGTCAGGGTTCTTAACTCAGATATTTATCTCTTGGTTCCCAATGTTACTGCTTATCGGTGTGTGGATTTTCTTCATGCGTCAGATGCAAGGCGGTGGCGGTAAAGGCGCAATGTCATTTGGTAAGAGTAAGGCCAAATTGATGAGCGAAGACCAAATTAAAACTACTTTTGGTGACGTTGCAGGTTGTGATGAAGCTAAAGAAGACGTTAAAGAATTGGTTGATTACCTGAAAGAACCCACTAGGTTCCAAAAGCTGGGTGGCCGTATTCCAACAGGCGTATTGCTTGTGGGTCCGCCAGGTACAGGTAAAACTTTGCTTGCTAAGGCGATTGCAGGTGAAGCAAAGGTTCCTTTCTTTACTATTTCAGGTTCTGATTTCGTAGAAATGTTTGTCGGTGTTGGTGCATCTCGTGTACGTGACATGTTTGAACAAGCTAAAAAATCAGCTCCTTGTATCATCTTTATCGATGAAATCGATGCCGTAGGTCGCCAACGTGGCGCTGGTGTTGGTGGTGGTCACGATGAGCGTGAGCAGACATTGAACCAGATGCTAGTTGAGATGGATGGTTTCGAAGGTAACGAAGGTATTATTGTTATCGCTGCGACTAACCGTCCAGACGTACTCGATGCTGCATTGTTACGTCCTGGTCGTTTTGATCGCCAAGTGGTTGTTGGCTTGCCTGATGTACGTGGTCGTGAGCAAATCCTTAAGGTACATATGCGTAAAGTACCTTTGGCTGACGGTGTTAAAGCAAGCGTTATCGCTCGTGGTACACCAGGCTTCTCGGGTGCAGATCTTGCTAACCTTGTTAACGAAGCGGCGTTATTCGCTGCTCGTAACAACCGCCGTGTTGTGGGTATGGAAGAGTTCGAAAGCGCTAAAGACAAGATCATGATGGGCGCTGAGCGTCGCACTATGGTGATGTCGGAAGAAGAGAAAGAGATGACCGCTTACCATGAAGCGGGCCATGCTATTGTGGGTTGTTTGGTACCGGAGCACGACCCTGTGCATAAGGTAACAATCATTCCACGTGGCCGCGCATTGGGTGTGACCTTCTTCTTACCAGAAGCAGATGCAATCAGTCAGAGTCGTCGCAAGCTTGAGAGTCAAATCTCTGTGGCTTACGGTGGTCGTATTGCAGAAGATATTATCTACGGTAGCGAGAAAGTATCAACTGGCGCGTCACAAGATATTAAGTACGCAACGTCGATTGCACGTAACATGGTTACTCAGTGGGGCTTCTCTGAAAAGCTAGGTCCTGTACTTTATGCTGAAGATGAGAACGAAGTGTTTTTGGGGCGTAGCATGGGTAAATCTCAGCATATGTCTGATGATACTGCACGTGTTATTGATGCTGAAGTTAAAATGCTGATTGATGCTAACTACAGTCGAGCAGTTACTTACCTAACTGAAAATATGGATATTCTTCATGCAATGAAGGATGCGTTGATGAAGTATGAAACCATCGATGCAAACCAAATTGATGACTTAATGGCTCGTCGTGAAGTGCGTATGCCTGCTGAGTGGGAAAAAGATCTGCAGTCAAATGATAACGATAGCAATGACGCTTCATCTGAAAAGAAAGAAGAGATCAAGGAAGCTAAAGAAGATAAGCCTGATGTCAGTGATGCTGACGAATCACCCGCTAAGTAATCTTTAGTTAGATAAAGAAAACCCCTTCTAGGGGTTTTCTTGTTTACGGAACTTTATTTTGTCTAAATTAACCAGTGGTAATGCATCTCTAGATTTAAGTTCTCCAGTTGTGATGGGGATCCTCAATGTCACGCCCGACTCATTTTCTGATGGTGGCGAATATTCTTCAATCGAAACAGCCTGTAGACAAGCCGATTTTATGGTGGCTAATGGCGCCAAAATCATCGATATTGGTGGTGAGTCCACCCGTCCTGGTGCGAAAGATGTATCTGTTGACGACGAGCTGGCGCGTGTGCTGCCTTTAATCGATTACGTGAGCCGTACTCATAATGTGTGGATCTCAATAGATACCAGCAAGGCCGCCGTGATGCAGGCAGCAATAGAAGCGGGTGCCCATCTGATTAACGACGTGCGAGCACTGCAAGAACCGGGTGCATTAGCTGTCGCTGCGGCATTGAATGTGCCTGTGTGCCTGATGCATATGCAGGGGCAGCCTAGGACGATGCAAGATGCGCCGCAATATGGTGACATCATTAGCGATATCACCGAGTTCTTCAATCAACGTATTGAGGCCTGTATTGCGGCTGGGATAAAACGTGAACAGATAGTGCTCGACCCCGGTTTTGGTTTTGGTAAAACCCTTGCACATAATTATGAGCTGCTAAATCGTATGGCAGAATTTTTACCTATGGGCTTACCTATCCTGGCTGGCTTATCACGTAAGAGTATGTTCGGGCAGTTACTTGGACGTGAAGTAGCACAAAGATTAAGTGGTACACTTACTGGTAATATGCTGGCAGTCCAAGCTGGCGCGAATATTGTGCGCGTGCATGATGTGCAAGAAACCAGTGATATGCTTGCTGTTTTAGCAGCGACAAAGAATTATATCGCTTTAGCTTAATCGTTGGCTTTGATGCCAGCTGTTCAGCTAGGGTTAGTATTTTTACGGTAGAATCGATGGATTTAGATCTACGTGATTAGTGAGTTTGGAGTTCAAGTGAAGCAAAGACAATTTTTCGGAACCGACGGTATTCGAGGCAAAGTAGGCGCGGGCAAAATGACCCCTGAATTAGCGCTTAAGTTGGGTTGGGCTGCGGGGCGCGTATTATCTCGTGCTGGCACCCATAAAGTTATTATCGGTAAGGACACTCGCATTTCAGGTTACCTGTTTGAATCTGCATTGGAAGCGGGGCTTTCTGCCGCAGGGATTGATGTGATGCTTATTGGCCCAATGCCAACACCGGCAGTTGCCTATTTGACACGCACCTTCCGTGCTGAAGCCGGTATTGTTATTAGCGCTTCCCATAACCCGTATTACGATAACGGTATTAAGTTCTTTGCTAACGATGGCAGTAAACTCGACGATGACGTTGAACTTGAAATCGAAGCTGAGCTTGAAAAATCATTAACCTGTGTTGAGTCTCACCTGTTAGGTAAAGTGGCTCGTATTGATGATGCCGCTGGTCGTTATATTGAGTACTGTAAGAGTCATTTCCCAGCAGAGCAGACGTTAAGCGGTCTTAAAATTGTTGTCGATTGTGCTCATGGCGCAACTTACCATATCGCTCCGAGTGTGTTTAGAGAGCTTGGCGCTGAGGTTATCGCTATCGGTGATAAGCCAAATGGTTTGAATATCAACGATAAAGTTGGCGCCACCTCGATGGCAAAGATTTGTGAAACCGTTTTAGCCGAAAATGCTGATTTAGGTATTGCTCTTGATGGTGACGGCGACCGGATCATGATGGTTAACCGTCATGGACGTGTTATTGATGGCGATGAAATTCTTTATATCTTAGCCTGTGATGCGCAAAAAAGCGGCGTCCTTCGTGGTGGTGTTGTCGGTACCTTGATGTCAAATCTAGGGTTAGACCTCGCATTACAAGCGCTCAATATTCCTTTTGTACGCTCTAAAGTGGGAGATCGCTACGTCATGGAGCTTCTAAAAGAGCATGATTGGCGTATCGGTGGTGAAAATTCAGGTCATATTTTGAATCTCGACCATGGCACAACCGGTGACGGTATTGTTGCCGGCATCTTGGTGCTAGCGGCTATGCAGCGTCAAAACGCCAGCCTTGAGCAGCTAACTGCCAATATCACCATGTTGCCACAAGTATTAGTGAACGTTCGCTTCGAGGGTAATAACGACCCGTTAGCAGCTGATATTGTGTTAGCTGCAAAGGCAGAAGTAGAACAGAAACTGGGTGAACGCGGTCGTGTGTTACTGCGTAAATCAGGAACTGAACCGCTATTGAGGGTGATGGTAGAAGGTGATGAGCAAGAAGCGGTCACCAAATATGCTAATTATATTGCAGATGCTGTTCGTAATTTAGTTTAGTATTTAGTTAAATAAACAGGATGTTATAGGCAGTCGTGGTTGAATTTGCTGCAAAGCTGTTATTAATCGTACTGCCAACATCTTGTTAGCATAAAAAATACGCGTTCTCGCCTTAATTCGTAAAAATAACGTCTTTAGGTATTGTAAGTTAACAAGTGGTTCGCTATTATTCACGCCGCTTTCAAAGGAGACAGTAATGGCACTCAGACGTCCCATGGTTGCTGGTAATTGGAAAATGAATGGCAGTGCGCAACTTGCACAAGAGCTTTTCAAGAAATTCGCTACCAAGCTCCAAGATGATTCAGCGGAAGTGGTATTGTGTCCACCTTCTATTTACTTAGAAAGTGTACGACAGCTACTGGATGAAAACAAAGAAGCCTTAAATGGTTGTTTGGTCAGAATGGGAACGCAGAATATAAGTCAACATGACTTCGGCGCCTATACTGGTGAAATATCTGGTCAGATGTTAAAAGATTCAGGATGTCGATATGTTATTATCGGACATTCAGAACGTCGCCGTATGTACGGAGAGACGAGTGATATCGTGGCAGAGAAATTTGCCGCAGCTCAGAAACATGGTTTGACCCCAATACTTTGTGTTGGTGAGTCGGGTCCAGCTCGTGAAGCAAGACGCACTTTTGAAGTGATTGCTGAAGAGTTAGATGTGGTCATTGAAAAGAATGGCACCATGGCTTTTGACAACGCAATTATCGCCTACGAGCCATTATGGGCAGTAGGAACCGGTAAGAGTGCTACGCCAGAGCAGGCGCAAGAAGTTCATGCGTTTATTCGCAAGCGTCTCTCTGAAGTATCTCCATTTATCGGAGAAAACATCAGGATTTTGTACGGTGGTAGCGTAACACCGAGTAATGCAGCAGACTTGTTTGCTCAACCTGATGTAGACGGTGGTTTGATTGGTGGTGTAAGCCTCAATGCTACCGAATTTCTCAGTTTATGTACGATAGCGATGAGCGCATAATATGTATGAAGTTCTAATGGTTGTTTACTTGTTGGTTGCGATTGGTCTAGTAGGACTTATCCTTATCCAGCAAGGTAAAGGTGCTGACATGGGTGCTTCTTTTGGCGCCGGTGCTTCAGGTACTCTGTTCGGTTCATCTGGTTCTGGTAACTTTTTGACTCGTTCAACTGCAATTTTAGCAGTCGCGTTTTTTGCTCTAAGTCTTACCATTGGTAACTTAAGTGCAAATCACACTAAAGCTGAAGGTGCATGGGACGATTTAGGAAGCAACGCAGCGCAAGTTGTTGAGCAAGTTCAGCAAGAAGCTGAAAAGTCAGAAGATAAAATCCCTGACTAATTCATAAGAATGTTTATGAATGGTATCAATCTTAGATTGATTGGTACCGACTGTTAGATTGCTACGCCCTCTCAATGTAGCAAACAATGATAACAGTCAGATGTAACGATTTATGCGGATGTGGTGGAATTGGTAGACACGCCAGCTTGAGGGGCTGGTGAGCGAAAGCTCGTGGGGGTTCAAGTCCCCCCATCCGCACCAAATCTTTGAGTTCGTTAACGACGGAGTCGAAGATAATAAAGTGGTTTAAACGCCCTTTATTATTGCAAGTGGAGAGGATTCTCAATATACTTGCACAAGTTGTCGCGGGGTGGAGCAGTTTGGTAGCTCGTCGGGCTCATAACCCGAAGGTCGTCGGTTCAAATCCGGCCCCCGCAACCAGCTTCCCAGTAAAGAAATTTATTTCTATACTGTTACAGGTTCTGGATATATCAACCTCGTCATTACGGGGTTTTTTGTTATCTGGAACTTATAAAACGGTCACTCAAGGTGACGTGTACTGGGGCTATTAGGCCCTTTTTTGTTTTTCTGGGGGTAACCTTGGCTACATTAGAACGCAAACTGGTAGAAATGCTCAACGCACCAGTTGAAGCATTAGGCCACAAACTTTGGGGTCTGGAATATATTCAAGCAGGCAAGCATTCTATCTTGCGTTTATATATAGACAACGAAAAGGGCATCTTCATCGAGGATTGCGCCGAAGCAAGCCGCCAAGTAAGTGCTGTGCTGGATGTTGAAGATCCAATCACATCTGAATACACGCTAGAAGTTTCTTCTCCTGGTGTAGATAGACCGCTGTTCACCGCTGAGCAGTATAAGGCCTACATCGGTGAGACTGTAAAAGTACAATTAACGATGCCTGTAGCAGGCAGTCGTAATTTAAAAGGCACCGTTACTGGCGTTGATGGGCAAATGCTTAATCTGTCGGTAGATGGGAACGAACTTATTGTTGCTTTGGATAATATCCGTAAAGGCAACTTAATCGCTAAGTTTTGATGAATTCAAGGTGAACGAGGCAAGACAATGAATAAAGAGATTCTGCTAGTCGCTGAGGCGGTTTCAAACGAGAAAGGTGTACCGCGCGAAAAGATTTTTGAAGCGCTGGAAATTGCACTAGCCACAGCAACCAAGAAAAAATACGAAGGTGACATTGAAGTTCGTGTTGCAATCGACCGTAAGACAGGTGCTTATGAAACTTTCCGTCGTTGGATGGTAGTTGAAGATGCGGGCGTTCCATTAGAAAACCCGTTCCGTGAGATCACACTTGAAGCTGCAAAGTATGACGATCCAGAAATTGAGCTGGGCGGTTACATCGAAGATGAAATCGAGTCAGTTGCATTTGACCGTATTACCACTCAAACCGCTAAGCAAGTTATCGTACAAAAAGTACGTGAAGCTGAGCGTGCTCAAATCGTTGATCAGTTCCGTGATCGTGAAGGCGAGTTGATTGTAGGTGTTGTTAAGAAGAGTAACCGCGAGAGTGTAGTGGTTGATCTTGGTAATAACGCTGACGGTGTGCTGTTTAAAGAAGATTTGATTTCACGTGAATCTTTCCGTCCTGGTGATCGTGTTCGTGCATTGCTTTACTCTGTACGTCCGGAAGCTCGCGGTGCACAACTGTTCTTAACGCGTACTAAACCTGACATGCTTATTGAGCTATTCCGTGTTGAAGTACCTGAGATTGCAGACGAGATGATCGAAATCATGGGCGCTGCTCGTGATCCAGGTTCTCGCGCTAAGATCGCCGTTAAGTCTAACGACCGCCGTATCGACCCAATAGGTGCGTGTGTTGGTATGCGTGGTGCACGTGTTCAAGCTGTTTCAAACGAGCTTGGTGGTGAGCGTGTAGATATCGTGCTTTGGGACGATAATCCAGCGCAATACGTTATTAACTGTATGGCACCAGCGGATGTGGCTTCTATCATCGTTGATGAAGATAACCACTCAATGGATATCGCAGTTGAAGCTGACAGCTTAGCACAAGCAATCGGTCGTAACGGTCAGAACATCCGTTTAGCTACTCAGCTATCAGGCTGGGAACTTAACGTGATGACTGTTGCTGACATGAAAGCTAAGCATCAAGCTGAAAGCGCAAAAGTAGTCAATCTATTCATTCAAGCATTAGATGTGGATGAAGATTTTGCACAACTACTATCTGACGAAGGTTTCACTTCTTTAGAAGAGATTGCTTACGTTCCAGAATCAGAGCTATTAGAAATTGATGGATTCGACGAAGATACCGTTGAGTCATTAAGAGAACGCGCAAAAGCGGCGATCTCTACTCGTGCACTTGCGACTGAAGAAGCACTTGATGGTGCTGAACCAAGTGAAGATCTTCTTGCTCTAGAAGGTCTAGATAGACACTTGGCATTCGTAATGGCAAGCAAAGGCGTAATTACGCTTGAAGATTTGGCCGAACAAGGCATTGATGATTTGATCGAAATTGAAGAATTAACAGAAGAAAAAGCAGGCGAGCTAATTATGGCTGCCCGTAATATCTGTTGGTTTGGCGAAGAAGCATAAGTCGATCAGCAGAGGGGAGTTTTAATATATGGCAGATACTACAGTAGACAAGCTAGCCCAGGAAGTTGGGAAAAGCACTGATCGTTTAGTCGAGCAGTTTTCTCAGGCTGGTATTAAGAAGTCGGCGAGTGATACGGTTTCTGAAACTGAAAAACAGCAGTTGCTTGATTTCCTTAAGAAGCAACATGGTGGCGATGCAGCCCCAACTAAAATGACATTACAACGCAAATCAGTTTCAACACTTAGTGTTGCTGGTAGTGGCGGACAGTCTAAAGACGTTAAAGTCGAAGTGCGTAAAAAGCGTACGTTCGTAAAACGTGACGAAGCGGCAGAAGCAGAACTAGCTGCTGCGGCTAAAGCAGAAGAAGCTAAAGTTGCTGAAGAAGCTAAGGCTGCCGCGGAAGCAAAAGCTAAAGCGGATGCAGAAGCAAAGGCAAAAGCTAAGGCTGATGCCGAAGCTAAGGCGAAAGCAAAAGTGTTAACAGAAAAACCAGTTCAAGAAAGTGCTGAAGATAAAGCAGCTAAAGCAGAAGAAGCAAAATTGTTAGCCGCTCAAGACGCAGTTGCGAAAGCAAAAGCTGATGAAGAAGTTGCAGCAGCTGCAGAAGTTGCTCGTCGTTTAGCGGAAGAAAACGAAAAGCGTTGGGCTGAAGAAGAAAAAGCCCGTAAAGAAGCTGAAAAGTCAGTTGATCACCACGTGACGACCTCTACTGAGGCACGTGCTGCTGAAGATACAGCTGATGCGAACGCTGAAAAGCGCGGTCGTCGTCCACGCAAGCCTTCTGCTAATGCGGGTAATAACCCTAACGCGAATGCTAACGCTGGTGCGGGTAAGCCAACAGGTAAAGGTAAGCGCGGTAAAGACAATCGTCGTGATAACCGTAACTCACGTAATTCACGTAGCAACAATCGTAGCGTTGCGCCAGAGTCAATGGATCACGCGTTCACTAAGCCTGCTGCAGTGGTTAAAGCTGATGTCAGCATCGGTGAAACGGTTTCAGTTTCTGAATTGGCTTCTAAGATGTCAATCAAAGCTACTGAAATTATCAAGCAGATGATGAAGATGGGCTCTATGGTTACAATTAACCAAGTCCTAGATCAAGAAACTGCGCAGTTAGTTGCTGAAGAAATGGGTCATAAAGTTGTGCTTACTCGTGAAAACGAACTAGAGCACCAAGTACTTGCTGATCGTAACGGCGATATATTAGCTGAATCTCGTGCTCCAGTAGTCACTATCATGGGTCACGTTGACCATGGTAAGACATCGCTACTTGATTACATTCGCCGCGCGAAAGTTGCTTCAGGCGAAGCAGGTGGTATTACTCAGCACATCGGTGCGTACCACGTTGAAACTGAAAATGGCATGATCACTTTCTTAGATACTCCTGGTCACGCTGCGTTTACCGCTATGCGTGCTCGTGGTGCTAAGGCTACCGATATCGTAATCCTAGTGGTTGCGGCTGATGACGGTGTTATGCCTCAAACAATCGAAGCGATTCAACATGCTAAAGCCGGTGGCGTTCCGCTAATCGTTGCAGTTAACAAGATGGATAAGCCTGAAGCAGATCCTGATCGTGTTAAGTCTGAGCTTTCACAGCATGGCGTTATGTCTGAAGATTGGGGCGGAAACAACATGTTTGTTAATGTTTCTGCTAAGACTGGCGATGGTATCGATGAGCTATTAGAAGGTATTCTTCTAGAAGCTGAAGTACTTGAACTTAAAGCTGTTCGTGAAGGTATGGCTGCTGGTGTTGTTGTTGAATCTAAGCTTGATAAAGGCCGTGGTCCAGTTGCAACAGTTCTTGTACAAGAAGGTACATTGAAGCAGGGCGATATCGTTCTATGTGGTCTTGAGTACGGTAAAGTCCGTGCGATGAGAGATGAGAATGGTAAAGCAATTACTGAAGCTGGCCCATCTATTCCTGTAGAGATCTTAGGTCTTTCAGGTGTGCCATCGGCTGGTGATGAAGCGACGGTAGTACGTGATGAGCGTAAAGCACGTGAAGTTGCACTATATCGTCAAGGCAAGTTCCGTGATGTTAAGTTGGCTCGCCAGCAGAAGTCTAAGCTTGAAAACATGTTTGCTAACATGACTGAAGGCGAAGTCGAAGAGTTGAATATCGTGCTTAAGGCTGATGTTCAAGGTTCACTTGAAGCTATTTGTGATTCATTAAATGCGCTTTCAACTGGCGAAGTTAAAGTTAACATCATCGCACGTGGTGTGGGTGGATTAACTGAAACTGATGCAACTCTTGCTGCAGCATCTAATGCAATTATGGTCGGCTTTAACGTTCGTGCTGATGCACAGGCGCGTAAAGTTGTTGATAGCGAAAGTGTTGACCTACGTTATTACAGCATCATCTATCAATTGATTGATGAAGTTAGAGACGCAATGAGTGGCCTGCTTGCTCCTGAATTTAAGCAAGAGATCATTGGTCTTGCTGAAGTTCGTGATGTATTTAAGTCTCCTAAGATTGGCGCGATCGCCGGTTGTATGGTGACCGAAGGTACTATTAAGCGTAGCGCTCCAATCCGCGTTCTTCGTGACAACATTGTTATCTACGAAGGTGAGCTTGAATCACTTCGTCGCTTTAAAGACGATGTTAGCGATGTTCGTAACGGTATGGAATGTGGTATCGGTGTGAAGAACTATAATGACGTCAGAGTTGGCGATCAGATTGAAGTCTTCGAAACGGTAGAAATTGCACGTACCTTGTAATTCAACTAGTTACTTATAAGGGCGGCGTTAGCCGCCCTTAATATTTATGGCAAATATATTATGGCAAAAGAATTTAGTCGTACACGTCGTATTGCACAGCAGCTTCAACAAGAGCTAGCACAAGTGCTACAACGTGATATGAAAGACCCACGAATCGGGTTTGTGACGGTTAATGATGTCGATGTTTCTCGCGATTTAAGCTATGCAAAAGTCTATGTCACTTTCTTTGAAGAAGACGAAAAGCTTGTTCAAGAGAAAGTTGAAGCGTTAGATGCAGCTGCAGGCTACATCCGTTCATTGGTTGCCGGCCGTATGAAGTTACGCGTTATGCCTGAACTTCGCTTTATCTACGACAGCTCGCTTGTTGAAGGTATGCGCATGTCTAACTTAGTTAGCCGCGTTATCAGCAATGACGAAGCAAAGCAGAAGCAACACGGTATTGAACCTGATGCTGCGAAAGATGATACAAAGGAAGAGGGCGATAAGTAATGGCACGTCGTTCTCGCGGTCGTTTTATCGACGGTATTGTACTGTTAGATAAAGATACTGGTATGAGTTCTAACTTTGCATTACAAAGAGTGAAACGCTTTTTTAATGCAAATAAGGCTGGCCATACCGGTGCTCTTGATCCGCTAGCAACGGGCATGTTACCTATTTGCTTAGGTGAAGCGACGAAGTTTTCGCAGCACCTACTTGATGCGGATAAACGTTACTTAGTGACTGCAAAGCTTGGGCAACGTACCGATACCAGCGACTCTGATGGTGAAGTTGTTCAAACAAGAGAAGTTAACTTCACTCAAGAACAGCTTGATACAGCACTGGATTATTTTCGCGGTGAGACGATGCAAGTCCCGTCTATGTTCTCGGCGCTCAAGTACCAAGGTCAGCCTTTGTATAAGTACGCTCGCGAGGGAATTGAAGTCCCCCGTGAAGCACGCCCTATCAATGTGTTTGAGTTAAATTTTATCAGCCTTGAAGGTGATGAGTTGACCTTGGATATCCATTGCTCTAAAGGCACTTACATCCGTACAATCACTGACGATTTGGGCGAGATGCTAGGCTGTGGTGCTCACGTTATCATGCTACGTCGCACACAAGTTGCCGGTTACCCATACGATAAGATGGTGTCGCTTAAACAGCTTGAAGAACTTGTGACGAAAGCTGAAGATGAGTCTTTATCACTGTCTGAAGTGCTCGATCCACTCTTGTTACCTATGGATACCGCGGTAAGTGGTTTCAAAGAGATAAACGTCTCTGACGAACTTGCTACTTACTTGATGAACGGTAACCCTGTACAGGTGGCCAACTTACCGGTTGATGAGTTAGTTCGTATCACTATCGGCGAATCTCGTCAGTTTGTTGGTATCGGACAAATGAACGATGATGGACAGCTTGCCCCTAAGAGACTTATCGTACTAAGAGAGCAACAAGATTAATTGAGGACTTATTCCTAGATTAATCTTGCTACCCAAAGTCTAAATGGGTAGAATGGCGCGCCCCTTTGGCTGAGTTAGTGATCGGCTAAAGATTTTTTAATGTAATATTTTGGAGATAGAAATGTCACTAAGTGTTGAAGCTAAAGCTCAAATCCTAGCTGAATTTGGTCGTTGTGAAAATGATACTGGTTCTTCTGAAGTTCAAGTTGCTCTGCTAACTGCGCAGATCAACCACCTACAAGGTCACTTCAAAGAGCACATCCACGATCACCATTCACGTCGTGGTCTACTACGTATGGTTAGCACTCGTCGTAAGCTTCTTGCATACCTTAAGCGTACTGAAAACGTTCGCTACCAAGAGCTAATCAAGAAGTTAGGTCTACGTCGTTAATTTTAACGTCTGATCTATTAAAAGGAGGCCAAGCCTCCTTTTTTTGTGCCTGACTTTCGGCTATAAGCCGCCATTCGCCAGTTTATAGCTGTTGGTATGCAGGGTGCTTTAGCTGAAGATATACCTGTTGGTTTTAATCCTGAACGTTTTAGCTGATAAGTGAAGTTCGATTGGTTGCAATGTATTTTTCTTCAAACTCTTCTATTGGCAAAGGCTTACTAAAGTAAAACCCTTGGCCTATTTGGCAGCCACGCTCCTGCAACCAGGCTAGTTGTTGCTCACTTTCAATTCCCTCAGCCACAATGTTTAAGTCAAGCTGCTTACCGAGCATCAAGATGGTTGACGCGATAGCACTTTCCTCTGGTAGGTCGGACACAAAACAACGATCAATTTTCATGGTGGTAATGGGCAGGCGACGAAGGTACGACAACGAAGAATACCCGGTACCAAAATCATCAACCGCAATCCCAAACCCCGCACTCTTTAGCTCTCTAAGTTTGATAATGGACGACTCGATATCACTCATTAGAGAGGTCTCAGTTATCTCAATCTCTAACAGCTCTGGAGCGATTTGATAGCGTAGTGTCGCTTGCTTAATATCGGGCACAATACTGGCGTCTAGAAACTGCTGAGGAGCGACATTAATTGCAATAGGTAGTGAGAAATTATAACGCATTTGCCAATCTCTAATCGTCTTACAGGTTTGCTCAATTACCCAGCGCCCGATAGGTATAATGATACCAGTCTCTTCAGCCACAGGAATGAAAGATATTGGACTGATTAAACGTCCATCTTTTTGCCAGCGGATCAGTGCTTCACAGCCAATAACCTCTCCGGTTTTTATATCGAGTTTAGGCTGAAAATGGAGTAAGAATTCATTGTTTTTTAGTGCGTCATGTAAGGATGCTTCGGTTCTTAAGCGAACGGCTGCTCTTTCGGTCATTTGGGATTTAAAGAAAGACCACTGGTTCGACCCTGCAGCTTTTGCACTGTACATGGCGATATCTGCATGGCGAATTAGATCTTCTGCCCGCAGGCCATCGTCTGGGTAGATGGCGATACCTACCGAGGCCGCCGGGTGCACAGTATGCTCATTGAGTTGCATAGGGTTATTCAGTTGTATTAGCAGCTTATCGACAAATTCAGCCGCTTGGCTTGGTGACTCTAAACCATCCGCGAGTACCACAAACTCATCGCCCCCTAATCTAGCAACAGTGCCCATTTGGCCAACAGCAAGCTCTAAGGTACGGGCTACACGGATCAAAAACTGATCGCCAATCTCATGGCCTAAGGAGTCATTTACATTTTTGAATCGGTCTAAGTCAATAAATAGCAGTACGAATTGACATTGCTGTTTTTTTGCTCGCCCAATGGTTACCGCGATGGTTTCTAAAAGCAAAGTGCGGTTCGGCAAGCCCGTTAAGGGATCTCGGGTTGCCATTTTGCGTAATTTATTTTGAGTATTATCAAATTGAACCAAAATTTGATTTAGCTTAGAGGTGACGAGCCCGAGTTCATCATTACAGTGAGCACTGTCTATGGGTAGTAGGTTTCTCGCAGGAGACTCCGGGTCTATGTTGTCGATAGACTCACTGATGCGAGCAATAGGTTGGGTTAAAAATCGGTGAAATAATACCGACAATACCAGTGTGAGCAAAAATGCTCTCGCTAAGGTAGCCCAAAGGCTGAAGCGCAAAGTTGATATTAATGAACTGGTGAGCTCTTGGGTGTCATAAAAGACCGTTAAGGTACCAATCAGTTCTTCGTTACCATTACTGTCAACATAAAATGGTCGATACAGCGAGCGGGATAGCTGTTTGAAATCACCAAAAAGCGCAGCGCTAATTTCGCTATACACTTCAGCATTAGCCGCTCCGGGACCGTTACTGACTAACACGAACCGACTACCGTCTTCTAAATCCATTATTGCAGAGCTTACATGCTCAACTTTTAAGATCCCTTGTATTGTTTGCACGGCAAGTACATCATCTAACGCCCAGACTGCATTTGTTGCAGGTTGTTCGACGGAATCCAGTAGTTCGCGCTGGGTATCGGTTAACTCATGGCGGGCGTTAATAACGAGCAGAGAAATCTCAATAAGAAAGATGGCAACGGCAAAAAATAGCGTTGCAGATACGACCAAAATAGTCTGTTTCCACGTGAGGGATTTAAAGCGCTGCTCCATCAACTCTTGTCCTTTATATCAATGACTTATTTTTGTAGTGTTGATTGCTTTATGTTTACGTTGTACATGTTTTTTACCGAATGAAACCACTTTAGAGAAAAGATTCCGCTTTGTCATCAATCTATTCTCTTTATCTATTGAATAAACTTGCAGTATACTTACGCGCGTAATTAAGGTAATTAAATATTAAGGAATGGTTCACGTGAATCCAATCGTAAAGAGTTTTGAATATGGTCAGCACACAGTCACATTAGAGACTGGGGTTATCGCGCGTCAAGCAGATGCAGCTGTTTTGGCAAGTATGGGTGATACAACAGTTTTAGTAACTGTTGTTGGCAAGAAGTTTGAAGAGCCAGGCCGTGACTTTTTCCCGCTAACCGTTAATTACCAGGAAAAAACATACGCAGCCGGTAAGATCCCTGGTGGATTCTTTAAGCGTGAAGGTCGTCCATCTGAAGGTGAAACGCTGACTGCACGTCTAATTGACCGTCCAATCCGCCCACTATTCCCGAACGGCTTTAAAAACGAAGTTCAGGTTATCATTACTGTTGTTTCAGTTGATCCAGAAATCAGCCCAGAAGTTATCTCTATGATTGGTACTTCTGCAGCACTGTCTATCTCTGGTATTCCATTTAACGGTCCACTAGGTTCAGCTCGTGTTGGTTATGTAAACGGCGAATACATCTTAAACCCAACTGTATCTCAGTTAGTTGACAGCCAGCTTGAGCTATCTGTTGCCGGTACTGAAAGTGCAGTATTGATGGTTGAGTCTGAAGCAAGCGCATTGCCTGAAGAAGTCATGTTAGGTGCGGTTGTTTATGGTCACGACCAGCAGCAAGTTGTTATCAAAGCTATCAAAGAGCTACAAGCTGAAGTGAACAAGCCTGTATGGGAATGGGCTGCACCAGTTCAAGACCAAGAGCTTGTTGCTAAGATCAAAGGTTTGGCTGAAGCAGGTTTAACTGAAGCTTACCAGATTGAAGTTAAGCAAGATCGTTACGCTCAAGTAGGTGTTGTTAAAACAGCAACTAAAGAAGCATTGTTGGCTGAAAATCCAGATGCTAATACACGTGAAATCGACGGTCTTCTAGCTAGCCTAGAGAAGAAAGTGGTTCGTAGCCGTATTATCGCGGGTAACCCACGTATCGATGGTCGTGAACCAGATATGGTTCGTGCACTTAACGTGATGGCTGGTGTTCTTCCACGTACTCACGGTAGCTCACTATTCACTCGTGGTGAAACTCAAGCGCTAGTAACTTGTACTCTTGGTACAGAACGTGATGCACAGAAGATTGATAGCATCATGGGCGAGTACACTAACCGCTTTATGCTTCACTACAACTTCCCTCCATACTCTGTTGGTGAAACAGGCATGGTTGGTTCTCCAAAGCGTCGTGAAATTGGTCACGGTAAGCTAGCATGGCGTGGTATTAACGCTGTTATGCCAACAGCTGAAGAGTTCCCATACAGCGTTCGCGTTGTATCTGAAATCACTGAATCTAACGGTTCAAGCTCTATGGCTTCAGTTTGTGGTACGTCTCTTGCTCTTATGGATGCAGGTGTTCCAATCAAGACTTCTGTTGCGGGTATCGCAATGGGTCTAGTTAAAGAAGGCGACGATTTCGTTGTTCTTTCTGACATCCTAGGCGATGAAGATCACTTAGGTGACATGGACTTTAAAGTTGCTGGTACTCGCGACGGTATTACTGCGCTGCAGATGGATATCAAGATCGAAGGTATCACTAAAGAGATCATGCAGATTGCTCTACAGCAAGCATACGGCGCACGTGTTCATATCCTAAACGTAATGGACCAAGCTATCTCAGGTCACCGTGGTGATATTTCTGAGCATGCTCCACGTATTACAACAATCAAGATCAATCCAGAGAAAATTCGTGATGTTATTGGTAAAGGTGGTGCGACAATTCGTGCACTTACTGAAGAAACCGGTACTACAATCGAACTTGATGACGATGGTACAGTGAAAATTGCTTCTTCAAACGGTGATGCGACTAAAGAAGCTATCCGTCGTATTGAAGAGATCACTGCAGAAGTTGAAGTGGGTACAGTTTACAACGGTAAAGTTGTTCGTATCGTAGACTTCGGTGCTTTCGTAACGATTCTTCCTGGTAAAGATGGTCTAGTTCATATTTCACAAATCGCTGAAGAGCGTGTTGCGAATGTGTCAGACTACCTAGAAGTAGGTCAAGACGTTAAAGTTAAAGTGATGGAAGTTGACCGCCAAGGCCGTGTACGTCTTTCTATGAAAGAAGCTGCACCTAAAGCTGAAGCGCCAGCTGCTGAGTAAGCACTAGCACTTTAAATAAAAGGAGGCCTATGGCCTCCTTTTTTGTGCCTGTAAAAAATATCTTGATGAAATAAGCAACACTAATTGGAATATTTTCAAATCCTTGATAGCAGTAGTGAATAGGGGTTGCTATGATTGGAGCTATTGGTGAACTCAAAAGGTTAAATGGATGAATCAAAAGATGCGAACTGCCGTGGTCGTGGCTATGGCAAGCGTGAGTATGCTGCTAACAGGATGTGTATCAACTTCCGAAAGCGAACAACAAGCTTCGATTAAAGTCGCGCCGGTTTCTCCTGATTATAAATTAGAAATCACCTTAGCAAAATTGAATGAGATTTTGGCTTCTGTTGAGCTAACGCCTGAACAACGCGCACGATTTCATTATGACCGTGGTGTTATCTATGACCGCGTGGGCCTGCGTATACTAAGCCGCATTGATTTTCATCAAGCGCTAAAACTTCAACCTAATCTCGCAGATGCCTATAACTTCCTTGGTATTTATTACACTCAAGAAAGTGAATTTGAAAGCGCTTATGAAGCATTTGATGCTGTTTTAGAGCTGTCACCAGGTTATGACTATGCTTACCTTAATAGAGGGATTTCACTTTATTATGGCGAAAGGATGGAACTTGCTGTCTCTGATATGAACGACTTTTATGCTCGTGATCCATCAGATGGTTATCGAGTGTTGTGGTTATACTTAGCCGAACGTGAAGTGGATGAACTGGCTGCTCAAACGCAATTAGCGAATAATCGCACTAAGCTGCAAGCTAATGCTTGGTCAACTGCCTTGGTGGATTATTATTTAGGGCAAAAGAGTAAAGAGCAGATCTTTAGCCTGGCAAAAGAGGGATTAAAACACCCGAATGAATACGCTGAGCGCCTTTGTGAAGCGTATTTTTATATGGCGAAAATAGCGCAAAAACGTGGCGAAAACGTCGAAGCTGCGAACTATTTCAGATTAGCATTAGCCACTAATATCTATGATTTTGTTGAGCATAGGTACGCTCGACTCGAGCTTGCCAGAATAAACCAAATATTGCAGCCTGCGGCAAATTAGCGCGGGCTGCCTATAAATAAGCCTCCTGATGGAGGCTTTTTTATAGGCCGTCATTTACAAATCCTCCCCATACTGATTTTACGCTCTAGTTTGGTAGCCAAAATATAGGTGAACGGCTATAATTGCGGCCTTTGTGAACTCCCAGAATTACAGGTAAACATGTCAGGCAATAAAGTTGAGGTCGACAAACGTCGCACTTTCGCCATCATCTCTCACCCAGATGCGGGTAAAACCACCATTACTGAAAAGGTTCTTTTATTCGGCAACGCGTTACAAAAAGCGGGTACCGTAAAGGGCAAGAAATCAGGTCAGCACGCTAAGTCTGACTGGATGGAGATGGAAAAAGATCGCGGGATCTCAATTACGACTTCTGTAATGCAGTTTCCTTATCACGATGCGCTGGTGAACCTGCTAGATACGCCTGGTCACGAAGACTTCTCTGAAGATACCTACCGTACATTAACGGCGGTTGACTCATGTCTGATGGTGATTGACTCTGCTAAAGGTGTAGAGCAACGTACTATTAAGCTAATGGAAGTTACACGCCTACGTGATACGCCTATTGTGACCTTCATGAACAAACTTGACCGTGATATTCGCGATCCAATCGAATTGATGGATGAAGTGGAAGAGGTGCTGAACATTAAGTGTGCCCCTATCACTTGGCCAATCGGTGCAGGTAAAGAGTTCAAAGGTGTTTATCACCTATTGCGCGATGAAGTGATCTTGTACAAAGGTGGTATGGGTCATACCATTCAAGATTCTCGTATCATTAAAGGTTTGGATAACCCAGAGCTTGATGAAGCGATTGGTAGCTATGCCGCTGAAATTCGCGATGAGATGGAATTGGTTGTTGGCGCTTCACATGAATTTGACCACGAACTATTCTTAAAAGGCGAATTGACACCTGTTTACTTCGGTACAGCGTTAGGCAACTTCGGTGTTGACCATATTCTTGACGGTATCGTTGAGTGGGCTCCAACACCTCAGCCCCGCGAAACAGAAGTGCGCGACGTGCTGCCTGATGAAGAAAAGTTCAGTGGTTTCGTGTTTAAGATCCAGGCAAACATGGATCCTAAGCATCGTGACCGTGTGGCCTTTATGCGAATTTGTTCAGGTCGTTATGAGCAGGGCATGAAGATGCATCACGTACGTCTAGGTAAAGACGTAAACGTGAGCGACGCGTTGACCTTTATGGCCGGCGATCGTAACCGTGCTGAGGCTGCATATCCTGGTGATATTATCGGCTTACATAACCATGGTACGATTCGAATTGGTGATACTTTTACCCAAGGTGAGAAGCTTCGCTTTACTGGTGTACCAAACTTTGCACCAGAAATGTTTAGACGCATACGTTTACGTGACCCTCTGAAGCAAAAGCAATTGCTTAAAGGACTGGTCCAGCTTTCAGAAGAGGGCGCCGTACAGGTATTTAGACCACTGGACAGTAATGACTTGATCGTAGGCGCCGTGGGTGTGCTTCAGTTCGAAGTTGTTGTCGGTCGTTTAAAGACTGAGTATAAAGTAGAAGCTATTTACGAGGCTATCAGTGTGGCTACCGCTCGTTGGGTCTATTGTGATGATCACAAGAAGCTTGATGAATTCAAACGTAAGTGCAGCATGAACTTAGCGTTGGATGGTGGTGATAACTTGACTTACATTGCACCGACTATGGTTAATCTTAATCTGTCGATGGAACGTTATCCTGATATTGAGTTCGCTAAGACACGCGAAAACTAACAGTCATACGCGCTTTTTATATTAAGCTGTTATTTTTAACCCCAAGCCTAGCTTGGGGTTTTGTTTTTAAGCTCAGTGGCTCTTATGCTATGTATACTAATTATGTAATAGTTATCAGCTTGTGATTGACTCTATCAGCGTTTTGAGGAGGGTGTATGCGATATATAAGACGGTTATGGCATAAATACATTCAATGGTGTGATCGGATGGGCTTAACGCTTGAAAATCGCCGTTGTTGTGCACCACTGCTATCAGAACCTGAGCTTCCGCGAACAACAAAGCCGGTCTCAAAAAGTTGCGGTTCAGCTAAAGTAGAAGCAAAAGTAGTGGTCAATGGGAAACCTTTAAAACAAGTACCATTACCCCCAGCGCAGTTAACTCCAGTTCAATTATCCACAGTGCAGTCAGAGTCTAAAACTGAACATGATAAGCAACAGCTTCATGGCGTTTATCAGCAGTCAGCAGATAACGTAAGCGAGCTCAAGTGATGACTAATGCGGGTGTTTACGTACAGACTATTATTGATAGTCATGCCCATATCGACTTTCCAGAGTTTGATTGCGATAGGGGCTCGCTATTTGATGATATGCAAGCTGCAGGTATTAAGACGGTTGTTATCCCTGGTGTCTCTCCTGAGCGATGGGGACGGCAAATCGAAGTGGCTAAGCAATATAACTGTTTTTTTAGTTTAGGGATCCATCCTTGGTATTGCGAAAGTACAACAGATAATGACATTCAAAAGTTACGTGCTTTACTTACTTACTATAGAGATGACCCTAAATTAGTTGCAATCGGTGAATGTGGCCTAGATAAGTTACATAAAAGTAATTTCGCAACACAAATGATGGTGTTTAAAGCTCAAATCAGCTTAGCAAAAGAATTTGAGTTGCCTCTCATTATGCATGCGGTAAGAGCACATGGAGAAGTGATTAAGTGCCTTAGAAGCGAGAGCTTAGTGAAAACGGGCGTCATTCATGGTTTCTATGGTGGCCCCGAACTAGCAATGCAATATGTTAATTTAGGTTACAAGCTAGGCATTGGGGGGTTGTTGCTCAATGATAATGCACCTAAGCTGCAACAAACAGTAGCAAAGTTACCGCTAGAATCATTCGTTTTAGAAACCGATTCACCTGCTATGGCCCCTAAACGCAGTCAAACGAATCGTAATACCCCGCTAATTTTGCCTGAAATAATCAAAAAAATAGCAAATTTACAAAATAAATCAGCCGTTCTTATTTCCGAACAGATGTTTTTCAATGTCACGCAACTCTTTGACCTTTAATTTTTTTCTGTTCAAACAGATGTTCCGCGCACCGGAAATTCCAACGAAATCATTGAAATAAAACCTCAAAAACTTGATCAATACGACGCTTTTACCGACGTGGTCGGGTATAATCGGGGTCGTAAAAAAAGGTTGGTTAACAACATAATTAAAAAGTATTAACAATAGGGTGATGGTTAATGGATATTTTAATGAGTTTAGTAGGGGTGGTCACCTTACTAGCGATAGCTTTCGGGTTATCAAACAATAGAAAAGCAGTTAACAAGCGTACCGTTTTTGGTGCGTTAGCAATTCAAGCCGCTTTCGGTGGTTTTGTTTTGTACGTTCCAGTTGGTAAAGACATTTTGCAAGGAATGTCAGATGCAGTATCTAGTGTTATTGGATACGCTCAAAGCGGTATTGGTTTCTTATTTGGTGATTTAGCTAACTTTAAAGTTGGCTTTATTTTTGCCATTAACGTACTACCAATCATCGTTTTCTTCTCTTCTTTAATCGCAGTTCTTTACTACTTAGGCGTTATGCAGTGGATCATCCGTATTATCGGTGGTGCGCTACAAAAAGCATTGGGCACAAGTCGTACAGAGTCTATGTCTGCGACTGCTAACATCTTCGTTGGTCAAACTGAAGCTCCACTTGTTGTTCGTCCGTTTATCGCGACTATGACTAACTCTGAACTATTCGCCGTAATGGTGGGTGGTCTTGCATCTATTGCGGGTTCAGTAATGGCTGGTTACGCGCAGATGGGTGTACCTATTGAGTATCTAGTTGCGGCTTCGTTCATGGCAGCACCTGCTGGTCTATTAATGGCTAAGCTGATGCACCCAGAAACTGAAGAAGCAAAGAACGACATGAGCGACTTACCAGAAGATCCTGATAAGCCAGCTAACGTTCTTGACGCTGCGGCTGCAGGTGCTTCATCTGGTATGCATTTAGCACTTAACGTTGGTGCAATGCTTTTAGCATTCGTTGGCTTGATTGCTATGGTTAACGGTATTATCGGTGGCATCGGTGGATGGTTCGGTATGGAAGGCTTAACACTAGAATTAATTCTAGGTTATATCTTCATGCCTCTAGCATTCCTTATCGGTGTACCTTGGAACGAAGCACTTGTTGCTGGTTCTTTCATCGGTCAGAAGATTGTCATTAACGAATTTGTTGCTTACCTAAACTTTGCTCCATACCTAAAAGATCTTGCTGATGGCGGTATGGTTGTTGCTGAGACTGGTGTAGCAATGTCTGACCGTACTAAAGCGATTATCTCTTTCGCTCTATGTGGTTTCGCTAACCTATCTTCAATTGCGATTCTACTTGGTGGTCTAGGTTCTATGGCTCCGACTCGTCGTCATGACCTAGCTAAGCTTGGTATCCGTGCGGTTATCGCAGGTTCTCTAGCTAACTTAATGAGCGCAACACTCGCTGGTTTATTCTTAGCGTTGTAAGCCTCTATTAGGCTGGGCATTCATTGCCCAGTCTAAGCGCTATCCACCTTTTGGCTAGCGCTATATTAAATCAATCGTTTTCCAAACTAAGTGTTCTTTGAAATGATCAATAACTAGGGTTAGGGGTTATTTCGACTTAAATAAGACAATAATAGTGATTAGGCAGCATATTCGACCTTAAAATCACAAAGTTGTTCGAATGTTAAAACTTAGTGTTCGCATTTTTACATTAATCATGTTGATGTTTGACGTAAATAAAGTAGAATGCGCGCCATAAAAAAGAAACGCTGACTCTTCACTAAAGAAGCGCAGCAAACCATAAAATAAATGGGGTTGATGATGAAAAACGTTAAAACTTTCGCACTAGCAGCTACTGCTATCGCGGCAACTATGTCTGCACCTACATTCGCTGCTGACCGTACAGATCTTCGTTCTGGCGATTACAGCTGGATGCAGTTCAACTACATGTATGCATTTGATGAGCTTCCTGGCGAAGGCAGCCACGATTACCTAGAGATGGAATTTGGTGGTCGCGCTGGTATCGTTGACCTATACGGTTATGTCGATGTTTTCAACCCTTCAGAGCGTCCTGACAGCGATAAAGCTGGTAAGCCTAAAATGTTCATGAAGTTTGCTCCTCGCTTCTCTATCGATGGAATGACAGGTTGGGATCTTTCTGCTGGTCCTATTCAAGAAGTGTACATTTCTACGCTATTCAACTGGGGTGGCGGTGACGCAAACCTTTATGCTCCTGGTGCTGGTGATGTGAATAACGCTTCAATTGGTATCGGTGCTGACGTTATGGTGCCTTGGCTTGGCAAAGTCAGCATGAACCTATACAAGTACTATGAAATCCAAGCTAAAGATTGGAACGGTTACCAATTCTCTATGAACTGGTTCAAGCCTATCGTTAACTTTGACAACGGTTCATTCATTTCTTACCAAGGTTACTTAGATTACCAATTCGGTGCTGATGAGAACTTTAATGGTGCTACTAACAACACTACTAGCGGTGGTGTTATGTTTAACGGTATTTACTGGCACACTGATAATTACGCATTAGGTTACGGCCTAAAAGCGTATAACGATGTTTACCTAATTAACGATACAGAAGGCTTTAAGTCTACTGGTTTCGCACATTATGTAAGTGCTACTTACAAGTTCTAAGCATCGCTTAAAGCGTTGGCTTAAAACTGTGTAAATAGATGACAGAGCCGCGAGTTTCGCGGCTCTATCTTACAGCTCAAACATAACCCTTTAAACGCTCAACTTTTATTTAAACTTACGCTAATATTTTCATGCAAACAGGTTAATTTTTACTTAAGCATCAGCTATATTAACTATGCTCATTTTTAAGAGAGTATAAATACAGTTTGTTTAGGTAAGCATTAACGACTCATCACAAAATAAGATGAGCAGTCTATTGTTAGATAGATAAGATTTACTACGCGCTAAAATGGATTTTTCGCGGAAAGGCTGAAATAAGCAGTTTCAATTTCCCTTCCCGGTCTTCATGGATTCAAGTCGTGACACTAGTGTCAGGATGGTTGCGCTCAATTGAGTTTACAACGTTGGATACCTGAATAGAATCTTGATGTTAAGCGTTAAATGATGCTTAACATGTAATTCGGTAATGCCCGAAGGCCCGGCCCATAACAATAATCAAAATAAGCCAGTTCAAGGCATCGCCGTGCGATAATTTTCTGTTTTAAATTAATTATTTGAATCTTTCTCGGAGAGCTATTATGAGCGACTTAAAAAAAGCAGCACAACAAGCCATTAGTTTAATGGATCTTACAACGCTTAATGACGATGATACCGATCAAAAAGTCATCGACCTTTGTCATAAAGCTAAGACGCCTGCTGGCGACACTGCTGCTATCTGTATTTACCCTCGCTTTATTCCTATTGCGCGTAAAACACTAAATGAAATTGATGGCGACGATATCAAGATCGCAACAGTGACTAACTTCCCACACGGTAACGACGATATCGCTATCGCAGTACTAGAGACTCGCGCAGCAGTTGCCTACGGCGCAGACGAAGTTGACGTCGTATTCCCATACCGCGCACTAATGGCTGGCAACGAAACGGTCGGTTTCGAGCTAGTTAAAGCCTGTAAAGAAGCTTGTGGTGAAGATGCAATTCTAAAAGTTATCATCGAGTCTGGCGTATTAGCCGATCCAGCTCTTATCCGTAAAGCATCTGAGCTATCAATCGATGCGGGTGCTGACTTTATCAAGACATCTACTGGTAAAGTTGCTGTTAACGCAACACTGGAAGCCGCTGAGATCATGATGACAGTGATCAGCGAAAAGAACCCTAAAGTTGGCTTTAAGCCAGCTGGCGGCGTAAAAGATGCTGCAGCTGCTGCAGAGTTTTTAGGTGTTGCGGCTCGTCTTCTAGGTGATGACTGGGCGACGCCTGCGACATTCCGTTTCGGCGCTTCAAGCCTGTTGACTAACCTTCTTCATACACTCGAGCTAGGTGACGCACCACAAGGTGCACAAGGTTACTAATCTTTACTGATTAAGCTTGTTGTTAAGTGTGATCTAAATCTAATTAGGTGTATCAAAAGTTCGTTAGTATGTAACAATATTACGACTTTTGATTCCCTTTAGCGGAATGCTAACTGAAAGCACTATTTATTAGGAACTCAGTTACACTCTTGGAGGTAGTACATGTTTTTAGCTCAAGAAATTATTCGTAAAAAACGTAATGCTGAAGTTCTTTCGACTGAAGAGATCCAATTCTTCGTCAACGGTATCACCAACAATACTGTTTCAGAAGGTCAGATCGCAGCCCTAGGCATGGCGGTCTATTTCAACGACATGAACATGGATGAACGTATTGCGCTTACTACGGCGATGCGCGATTCTGGCACAGTACTAGACTGGAAATCGCTCGACCTTAATGGTCCAATTATTGATAAGCACTCAACCGGTGGTGTGGGAGATGTCATTAGTTTGATGTTAGGCCCAATGGCTGCTGCTTGTGGTGGTTATGTGCCGATGATTTCTGGCCGGGGTCTAGGCCATACAGGCGGTACGCTCGATAAATTCGATGCCATTCCTGGCTATAATACCGAACCTGATAGTGCGCTGTTCCGCAAAGTTGTAAAAGAAGCGGGTGTGGCCATTATTGGTCAAACAGGCGATCTCGTTCCAGCTGACAAGCGTTTCTATTCTATTCGTGATAATACCGCGACCGTAGAGTCTATCTCTTTAATCACAGCTTCTATTCTTTCTAAAAAGCTTGCCGCAGGTCTTGATGCTTTGGCGATGGACGTCAAAGTCGGTACTGGCGCATTTATGCCGACTTATGAAGCCTCTGAAGAGCTCGCACGCAGTATTACCGCTGTCGCAAACGGAGCGGGCACTAAGACAACTGCATTGCTAACTGATATGAACCAAGTACTGGCTTCATGTGCCGGTAACGCTGTAGAGGTGAAAGAAGCGGTCGACTTTATGACGGGTGCTTACCGTAACCCGCGTCTGTATGAAGTGACCATGGGTCTATGTGCTGAGATGTTAGTGCTAGGCGGGATCGCCAGTACTGAGGCTGAAGCGCGCGTAAAACTCAACGCAGTACTGGATAACGGTAAAGCGGCAGAGATCTTTGGTCGCATGGTGTCAGGTTTAGGCGGTCCAGCAGATTTTGTTGAGAACTACAGCAAGTACCTACCTGATTCTCAAATTATTCGTCCAGTGTATGCAGACAAAGCCGGTTTTGCATCGGCAATGGATACCCGAGAACTTGGACTTGCAGTCGTTACCTTGGGCGGTGGTCGCCGTAAACCTGGGGATACTCTCGATTACAGCGTCGGACTTTCTAAAGTTTGCGCACTAGGTGATGAGATTAACGCTGATAAGCCTATTGCATTTATTCATGCTCAATCTGAAGACGCCTTTGCTGAAGCACAAGCTGCAGTGAAAAAAGCGATTCATATTGGCGATACCAAACCAGACAAAACTCCGGAAATTTATCGTTATATCCGCGAGTCAGATCTGTAACGGAGCACAGTTTATGAAACGTACTATAATCATGATGCTAGATTCATTCGGCATAGGTGAAGCGCACGACGCGCATGCCTTTGGTGATGTGGGTTCAAACACATTTGGCAATATCGCTAAAGCGTGTGCTGAAGGTAAGGCAAATGATGGTCGTGAAGGCCCATTAAAACTGCCTAACCTAGCTCGACTAGGTCTTGGTCATGCATCAAAAGAGAGCACCGGTGAGTTTCCTGCTGGCTTTGGTGATGATGTAGAGATCATTGGGGCATATGGCCATGCTGACGAGTTAAGTTCTGGTAAAGATACACCAAGTGGGCACTGGGAAATGGCTGGCGTACCTGTTCTTTATGAATGGGGTTACTTTGGCGATAAGCAGAACTCTTTTCCAAAAGAGCTAACTGATAGAATCCTTGCAAGAGCCGGTCTAACTGAGTTTCTTGGTAACTGCCACTCTTCAGGCACGATAATTTTAGAAGAGCTTGGCGAAGAGCATATGCGCACCGGCAAGCCAATTTTCTATACTTCGGCTGACTCTGTTTTCCAGATTGCATGTCACGAAGAGAGCTTTGGTCTTGAGAAGCTTTATGAGCTTTGTATCATTGCCCGTGAAGAGCTTAGCGATTACAACATCGGTCGTGTTATTGCGCGTCCATTTGTGGGAACTTGCGCAAGTGATTTCGAGCGCACAGGTAATCGCCGCGATTACGCGGTTGAGCCACCTGCCCCCACAGTGCTTGATAAACTTAAAGCAGCCGGTGGCGAAGTGGTCAGCGTAGGTAAGATTGCTGATATTTATGCACATTGCGGTATTACCAAAAAAGTTAAAGCGACAGGTCTTGAAGCCTTGTTTGATGCGACATTAGAGCAAGTTAAACAAGCGGGTGAAAATACTATTGTATTTACTAACTTCGTAGACTTTGATTCGCATTATGGTCATCGTCGCGACGTAGCGGGTTACGCACGTAGCCTTGAGTATTTTGACTCTCGCTTACCTGAGATTTTAGCGTTACTCGATGAAGATGATTTCTTGCTGCTAACGGCAGATCACGGTTGTGATCCAACTTGGCCAGGCAGTGATCATACTCGCGAACGTGTACCAGTTTTAGCCTATGGTGCAGGCCTTGAGCCTGGTTCATTAGGGCTGCGAAACAGCTTTGCTGATATGGGGCAATCCATTGCCAGCTACTTTAAGCTTGAACCAATGGAATATGGCGAATCATTTATTCGCTTATAAACGGTTACGGAATTTAAATTTGGCGGCTCTGATTGGGCCGCTAGTAAACAAGACTTAAGTTGATTACGACGGTCTAAAAATATAAATAGGGGTTATTCTGATGGCTACACCACACATTAATGCAGTAGACGGTGCATTTGGCGATACAGTGCTATTTCCAGGCGATCCATTACGCGCTAAGTACATTGCAGAAACGTTTCTAGAAAACGTTGAGCAAGTGACTGACGTACGTAACATGCTAGGCTTTACTGGTACTTACAAAGGCGTTCGTATTTCAGTTATGGGCTCAGGCATGGGTATTCCTTCTTGCTCAATCTACGCAACTGAATTGATTAAAGACTACGGCGTTAAGAACCTAATCCGCGTTGGCACTTGTGGCGCGATCAGCACTGACGTTAAAGTACGTGACGTGATTATCGGTATGGGTGCTTGTACTGACTCACAAGTTAACCGTTTACGTTTCAAAGGCCAAGATTTCGCAGCTATTTGTGATTACAGCCTACTAGCTGCTGTTGTTAAAGCTGCTGATGCAAAAGGTACTAAGTACCGCGTTGGTAACGTTTTCTCAGCAGACCTATTCTACACGCCAGATCCAGAAATGTTTGATGTGATGGAAAAGATGGACGTTCTTGGTGTCGAAATGGAAGCTGCTGGTCTATACGGCGTAGCGAAAGAGTTCGGTGCTAAAGCCTTGTGTGTTGTTACTGTATCTGATCATATCCGTACAGGTGAAAAGACCTCTTCTGATGAGCGTCAATCAACCTTCAACGAAATGATCGAAATGACACTAGAAGCTGCTATTACTCTGTAATCGCTAAACTTCGCAGTCGTTGACTGTAGTGTGAAAAACGGACGCTTATGCGTCCGTTTTTGTTTTCAGTCTACAGGCAAGTACCGGTGCTTTTAAAAAGCGCTAGAGTTATTGTTACTCACTCTTCGGCTTTGGTTTTGGCTTAGCTTCGGCCTCTGTTACTGGCTCAGCTTTAGTCTTTGGTTTTGCAGGCGCTTTAGGCTTTTCTGCAGTCTTAGATTCTGCCTTAGCCTTAGGTTTTACCTTCGTCTTTGGCTTGGATCTAGGTTTCACCGCAGGGGTTTCCTCTGCAGCACTTTGCTTTTTTAACTGGCTGGTATTAGTCGCAGCTGCCTTTTTTGGGACTGGTGTCGAGACTGGCTTTAGCATTGTTGCTGACGTTGCTGACGTTGCTGACGTTGCTGACGTTGCTGACGTTGCTGACGTTGCTGAAGGCTCAGGCTCTAACGTTAGCTTTGGCGCTAATTGTGACTTTGAGCTTGATTCTGACTCAAATTCCGACTCAAATCCAGGGCGCCGCTTTGGCTCAGATTCGATTTGAGCATTAGCATTGCTTGGTTTTACTGTTTCTGTTTTAGGCGTGTGTTTTACGACTTCGGTTTCATTGCCATTTCCACTCCCTACTTGCTCAGATGTAGATGAACTGATTTCTATTAAGTTAGCTTCACTGGTCTTAGGCTCGATACTGGAAGTGACTTCAGTTGTCTCAGTGCTTTTTGCGCGCTTTTTATCTTCCGCAGCTTGTTTCTTGGCAGCCTTCGCGGCGGCTTTTTCATTTTTCTTTGTGAGTATTTGCCTGAGTTTGACTCTGGCTTTACGTCTATCAAAATCGGCACGTTTAAACGACAGGGCACGAGATAGCAACATACCAATCAAACCAGCAATAAGCAGCATCATCTGTTGCTGCTCCATGTTGATTTGGTGAGCCTCTTTTATTTCATTGAAGAAATACCTAGGTTCTAGGCGCACCTCAACATAACCCAAGTTTTTACCATCTTGAGAGACTGCCTCAACATAAGGCGGGTATTGTGCTAATGCATTGGTTAGCTCTGTTGATTCTGGCTCTAAGTCCTCATCGATAACGCTTTGGGCAAAGGAGAGTCTCACGCCATCTTCACTAAAGATGCTGGCAGACATGACTTTAGGATCTAAAACAAGCGCTTGAGCAAGCCATTGCAGCTGCTCGTCATTTTCTAACTGTAATGCCGGTGCAGCGCCATAAGCGGTTTGCTGCACCAGTAATCTTGCCATCTTTTCTGTTTGGGACTTTAGAAGCTGCTGCCCTTGTAGTAGGCTAGTTTCCCACAACTGATCGAGACCGATGAATAATGCGATAGCAACCATGATCTGCAATAATCGACTTATTCGATGGCTCTTTTTTAGGCCTTTTAAATAGAACACTGAAACCCTTAATTTGTTGTGTACTCACTTAATCATAATTGATTATGTCTGTACTCGATAGTTGGAGAGTCATAACTAATGAAAAATGCGAGTCAATCTACTGTTTTTGCTTGGTTAAACACCGAAAGTAGCACGTCTTTAATTGCTGGGAAACAAAGATTTTCTCGCCATAATGAAGCTGAGTACCCGTTAAGCTTTTCACGCTATCGAGTGGTATTTTTTTCAGCGCAAAAAGCGGTCGATAAAGCATGGCAAGCGCAGTTGATTGCTGTTGAGAACTGGCTGACTTCATTAAGTGTTGATTTAAGCCTTGCAATAATCAAGCGAGACTGCGACTTGACTTGTATTGAGGTTTGTCTTGAACCTTCACTCACTGTAGCGCAACAGGCTGCTTGCAATGCGCTATCTGGTGTTGAGTTATTCGAGTTATTTGCCAATGCTCCTGTTATTAATCAACCAGGCTTGCTGGTGATGGATATGGACTCCACAGCGATAGAGATTGAGTGCATCGATGAACTGGCTGTTATGGCTGGAGTGGGCGCCGAAGTTGCAGAAGTGACAGAGCTTGCTATGCAAGGCGAGCTTGATTTTGAGCAAAGCCTCAGGGCGCGAGTGGCGAAACTTAACGATGCCGATGCGCAAATTATCGAAGCCTTGTGTGACCGGTTACCACTCATGCCTGGACTTAAAGAGATGATTGCTGAGCTGAAAAGTCATGGTTGGCGTACGGTGGTCGCATCTGGAGGCTTTACTCCATTTGTTAACCACCTTAAGCAGCTGTTGGCACTCGATGCCGCTTTTGCCAATGAGCTAGATATTGCTAAGGGGAGGTTGCTTGGTAGTGTATCGGGTCAAGTTGTCGATGCGCAGTTTAAGGCCGATACCGTGCTTAACTGTGCACAGCAATGGCAAATAGAGGCTGGGCAAAAAGTCGCTATTGGTGATGGTGCCAATGATATTCCGATGATCCATGCTGCAGACTTTGGTATCGCCTATCATGCTAAGCCTAAGCTAGCTCAGGTGGCAGATGCAAAGATTAATAAGTTAGATTTAAAGACGCTGCCTTATCTGTTTCAGCTTAAGTGATCTCTTCGGTGTTGTTGCGACTCTTGCCTGAACACGCATGTTGTACTCTCTTGCTGCAACCTTTTGCTGTTACATAGGCCGGTTTAACTAAAAAGCTCATGACTATTCCGTTATGAGCTTTTGTTTTAAAACACAGCTATCATCTTGATTCATTTAGTTGATACATCTTCAAAGCTGTTTTAATGACGAATTAAACCTGTTTACGACCATTTAATTAGAGTGTTTACTCTTGTCTTTGTGTTATGACTTCAGTAGCTTATCTAAAAAAAGATGAGTACTTGCCGTTGAATATCCAACAAAAATCCTTTTATGTACCCTATAAGCATGGTCACCTTCATCTTAGGCAGATAGTGCCAGTTCAAGCTGATATGAATAAGCCGCCAGTGTTAATGTTACATGGCGCAATGTCTAATGGCCGAGTGTTTTATAGCGATTCTGGCAAGGGGCTTGGTTGCTACTTAGCAGATTCTGGCGTGGTGGTTTATGTACTCGACACACAAGGTCGGGGGCTCAGTGAGCCTAAACTGGCTCGTGGTTTTACTGGGGGGCAGGGGGAGGTCATTAGAGAGCAGTTACCTCTTATTCAGCAATATATTTTATCACTTCACCCAAATGTTAAAACCGTACATTGGTGCGCCCATTCATGGGGTGGAGTATTGATGGCGAGTGCTATCGCTCGCTATGATCATTTACAGCAATCTGTAGCGTCACTGGTGACCTTTGGCAGTAAGCGCCGCATACAAGTTAAGTCATTACAGAAATGGCTTACGGTTAATCTGGTGTGGAATAAACTTGCGCCCTTGATTGCTTGGCGCAGTGGTTACCTCCCAGCTGACAAACTTAAGATAGGGATGGACAATGAGTCTCGAGCATCATTAAGGCAAACTATCGAGTGGGTTGGCGGGCATTGGATAGATAATGATGATGGTTTTGATTACGCCAGTGCTGCCAAGCAGGCCAACTGGCCTAAGTCTTGGTTTATCGCTGGTAAGGGCGATAAGGTATTAGGTAACCCAAGTGATGTGCAGCGAATGATAAAAGAATGTCATATCAAGCAGGTCGACTACACCTTGTTATCGAAGAAGCAGGGGTTTAAACATGATTATGACCACGGCGGCATGTTAACTCACAAAGATGCTGTCGCAGATCACTTTCCTCGGATCAAAGACTGGTACCACAGCTTTAACGGCTAACGATTTTGCTGTTTGCTGTTTGCTGTTTGCTGTTTGCTGTTTGCTGTTAGCTAGCGGTTAGTTTGAGCTGTGATATGGCCGCAACGTCAACGGCTCTAGTCACTTTGTGAGGAGAGTAGTGGCGCGAGTTTGACTAACTCGGCTAGATTACTGACCCCGAGTTTACTCATCAGTTTTGAGCGGTGCACCTCAATCGTTCTTAGCGCCACACAGAGTTCATTTGCCATCTGCTTATTGGTATTACCGGCAATGACTAAATCAAAAATTTGCGCCTCTCGTTCAGTTAATGTGTCAATCAAGGCTTGATGGGTTAACTTCCAATGTTGGCGGACGCTGTACGCTAAGCCCTTGGCAATAGATTGCGATAAAAGGTTGCCTTGTACAGGCTTTTGGAAAAAGTCGAAAGCCCCATTTTTAAAGGCATCCACAGCCATAGGCACATCGCCGTGACCCGTTAAGAATATGACAGATAAAGGGCTTTTAGCTTGTGTGAGCAGTTGCTGCACTTGTGGGCCGGTAAGTCCTGGCATTCTGGCATCTAAGATCACGCAGCCAGCCTGGCTTAAATCAATCTCTGCAAGAAAGCGCACGCCACTACTAAAGCAGCTTAGCTTATAGCCGTAGCCATCCATTAAAAAGCTGATGGAATCAACAATTGCTTCGTCATCGTCAACTAAATAGACCGGGCCGTTGATTTGCTGTTGCACAGTGTCTTCTCATATTTATACGGGGATAAATGATAGATATCCCAGTTCCCAGTTTTTAGCGAACTATTTTTCATAAAGCATGAATTGCATCACGCAGCAAAAAAGTGGACCTAGCGTAAGCTATCGCTAATCAACACAATTCCTCTATTCGATTAACGTGCTTTTATTTTCCGCTAGATAACAATCTCTTTAACTAATGTCGGGAGATGTTCGGTAGGGGAATAAGTTTGTCAGTGGAGCCTAAGGAAATGAAATTGCCTAAGATTTTGTTCTGTCTATTTGTACTGCTTTTCTCATCTGCCACTTGGTCTAAGCCTCAGCAGCTTTATGTTGGCGTGCTTTCAAATTGGGGGCACCAGCAAGCAATTGAGCGCTGGAAACCTATGATGGAGTACCTCAATGAACAGGTGCCTCAGGCTGAGTTTCATGTATACCCAGGTAACTTTGAAGCACTCAATTTAGCGATGGAACTGGGGCAAATCCAGTTTATTATTACCAACCCTGGCCAATACCTGTATCTCTCTAATCAATACCCTTTGTCATGGCTAGCAACGATGCGCTCAAAGCGACATAACGGCAGCACCTCGGCGATTGGCTCGGCAATTATCGTCAAGGCAGACAGCGACTATCGCACTTTATATGACTTAAAGGGCAAGATTGTCGCCGCTAGCGACCCCCACGCACTGGGCGGCTATCAAGCCACTGTCGGTTTAATGCATCAGTTGGGGATGAACCCAGACACTTATTTTGGTCAAACCAAGTTTTTAGGCTTTCCTCTTGATCCGCTGTTATATCAAGTTCGAGACGGCAATGTCGATGCGGCGATTACGCCTTTATGTACCTTAGAGGATATGGTTGAACGTGGCTTGATTAACCGGGCTAGCTTTCGAGTGTTGAACCCTAGCCGCCCAGAGGGGATCGAGTGTCAATGCAGCACTAACCTTTATCCCAATTGGTCGTTTGCAGCGACAGAAGGTGTCAGCACTGAACTCAGTAAGGAGATCACGCAAGCGTTACTGGATTTAAGTGCCAATGACCCCGCGGCAATTCAGGCGAACCTAAAGGGGTGGACCTCGCCGATTAGCCAGTTAGCGGTGATTAAATTATTTAAAGAGTTGCACGTAAAATCACCGGATAGCAGCCGCTGGGATGCCGTTAAAAAGTGGTTAGAAGAAAACCGTCATTGGGGCATTTTATCTGTTTTAATTTTTATTATCGCAACCCTATATCATCTGTGGATTGAATATCGTTTCCATCAAAAAAGTAGCTCATTGATAGAATCTGAGCGCCAGTTAAAGCAGCAAGCTATTGCCCTCGAAAGACTGCAAAGTGCATCGATTATTGGTGAGATTGGTGCAGGGCTTGCCCATGAGATTAATCAGCCTATTGCAGCCATTACCAGTTATAGCGAAGGCGGTATTATGCGGTTGCAGGGACGGCAGCAAGCAGATGTCGATGCTTGTATTGAACTGTTAGAGAAAATCCATAAGCAATCGACTCGCGCGGGGGAAGTAGTACATCGTATACGTGGGTTACTTAAGCGCCGCGAGGCGGTGATGGAGGATGTTAATATTCTCACCTTAGTGGAGGAGAGCGCCTCACTATTGAGACTTGAGCTTGCAAGGCGAGAGATCCAGGTTGCTACCCAAATTAAAGGCGAACCCTTTTTTATTACCGCTGACCGAGTTGGGCTTTTACAAGTGTTGATTAACTTAATAAAAAACAGCTTAGACGCGATAGCCGATTCTGATAATGCCCGCACAGGACAAATTAGTATAGAACTCGACTTTAAAGAGTCTCAAGTCAATATCTCCATCCTTGATAATGGTCCTGGCTTAGCATTAGAAGCCGATACCTTAATGGCAACCTTCTACACCACCAAAGTGGATGGATTAGGGCTTGGTTTAGCAATTTGCAGAGAGGTGATTAAGGAGCATGACGGGCATTTTGTGTTGGCTAATCGCTGTGATGAACAATCTGGCTGCGTAGCAAGAGTGCACCTGAAAAAGCGTGGCAGTGAACAGGCAGTTACTATTTAAACGTTAAATTTAGCTGCTCAGGCAAGCAGTTAATCCTATCTAATAGTAGCAATGTGCGGTCTTTGGCTTTATATAAGCGAGCCGCACATTTTGTATCAAAAACACGTTGTAACCAGCAAAAAGGTAAACTTTTTTACGGTATGTGGTTTACCACAATTTACAGTTTTTAGTCGCTGTGTTGGCGTAAAATTGAACTGTGAATTGCCTCACAAACACCAGCACCACATAGTCGGTATGTGGTTTACCACAATATTCAATCTCTGCAGGCTCAATAACAATGAGGAAAACCTTAGGAATGAGTTGATTGCAAATAGCGATTAACACAGGGCTTAATTCATCGCTCTCCTAAGGATCATTGTCATTGGGAGATTTAACATGAAACTAGATCGGCGAACCTTCATTAAAGGGGCCGGAGCCGGCACAGCGACTTGCGCATTAGCATCGCTTCCAGGCTCTTTGGCTGCCCTTGGACATTCTGAGCTGCAAGGTAGTGCAGAGTCTATCGCAAGTATTTGTGAAATGTGCTCAACCCGCTGTCCAATCTCTGCCCGAGTCGTAAATGGCAAGAACGTATCAATTCTTGGTAATAAGAACGCTAAATCATTTGGCGGAGCTGTGTGCGCCCGTGGTGGTGCAGGTCACAGCCAACTTTATGATAAGCAACGTATTGTTAAGCCGCTTAAGCGTGTTGGTGAGCGCGGAGAAGGTAATTGGCAAGAGATTGAGTGGGATGAAGCCTACAGTATCATTGCAAAAAACCTCAATAAGATTAAAACTGAGCACGGCGCTGAAACCGTAGCCTTCTCATCAAAATCAGGCTCTCTATCAGGCCATCTGTTTCACCTAGCCAAAGCCTTTGGCAGCCCAAATACCTTTACTCACGCGTCTACCTGTCCGGGCAGTTATGTGATTGCGGCTAAAGCGATGTTTGGCGGCAAAATCAAGCGCGATTTAAGCAACTCTAAGTACATCATCAACTTTGGTCATAACCTTTACGAAGGCATTAACATGTCTGAGACCAGAGGCATGATGAATGCACAAATGGAAAAGGGCGCTAAGCTGGTGGTATTTGAACCGCGCTTCTCGATTGTGGCTGATAAAGCCGATGAGTGGTATGCGATTAAGCCGGGCACTGACGTTGCGGTTGCACTGGCAATTTGTCATACCCTAATCGCAGATGACTTATACGACAAAGCCTTCGTGGCGCAATATGTGTCAGGTTTTGACGAGTTTGCCAAAGAAGTTAAGGCTTATACACCTGAGTGGGCAGAATCTGTTAGTGATGTGCCAGCTGAAGATATTCGCCGCATTACTCACGAATACGCAGCCGCTGCGCCACATGCGTTAGTCGATTTTGGTCACCGTTCATCGTTTACAACAGAAGAGTTTGAGATGCGCCGGGCACTTTATGCCGCTAACGTATTAGTGGGTAATATCGAGCGTAAAGGCGGTCTTTACTTTGGTAAGAAAGCATCTAGTTATAACAAGTTTGCTGGTGATAAAGTCGCACCGACGTTAGCGAAACCAGGTGTTGATGGTATGCCAAAAATTGATGCTAAGCGCATTGATATGGTCGATGAACAGTATGCATTAACCTGGTCATCGGGTGGTATTTACCAGACGATTCTCGATTCTACTCTAGATGCGGTTCCATACCAGTTACGTGCGTGGGTAATGAGCCGTACTAACCCAATGCAAACCATGACAGACAGAGCCCGTATTGTTGAAACAATGCAAAAGCTCGACTTTATCGTGGCCTGCGATATCTATATCAGCGAGTCTGCCGCTTACGCCGACATTTTCTTACCTGAATCAACCTACCTTGAGCGTGACGAAGAGATCGCCGATAAGTCGAGTAAGAACCCTGCTTACTACGTGCGTCAGCGTGTGGTTGAAACCATTGGTGACACTAAACCTAGCTGGCTTATCTGGAAAGAGCTTGCGACAGCGTTAGGTCAAGGTCAGTTCTTCCCATGGGAAAATATGGAAACATTGCAGCTGTTCCAAGTACAGCGTGATGTGAATTTACTCAGAAAAATTAAAGATGAAGGTTTTGTTAGCTTCGGTAAGCCACTAATGCTGCGTGAGCGTGGCATGGTCAGAGACTTTGTTGCTGCGTACCCCAATGCAAAAGCCGTTGATGCTGATGGCACATATGCCAGCCAGTTAAGCTTTAAAACGCCGTCGGGCAAGATTGAGCTTAGCTCAGATAAAGTGGAGAAGATGGCGCCGGGCCGCGGGGTTATTCGCTACCGCGAAGTCACCATGAAAAAAGCCGACGAGTTGTTCTTTATTCAAGGCAAAGTGGCTGTACATACCAATGCGGGTACGCAAAACGTACCCATGCTGGCAAATTTAATGTCTGACAACGCGGTGTGGATCCATCCGATCACAGCGGGTCTGTTGAATATTTCAAGTGGCGACAAGATTCGGATCTATAACGATACCGGTAGCGAAGAAGGTCATGCCCTCGTGACACCAGGTATTCGCCCAGACACCGTATTTGCTTATATGGGCTGCGGCTCAAAGAATAAAGAGCTTGCCCGTGCAACCGGTAAAGGTGTGCATTGCGGTAACTTACTTCCTCATGTGACGTCTCCGGTAACAGGTATGAATCTGCATACTACCGGTGTCAAGATTGCCAAGATTTAATCGGAGTTAATTATGACTAAGCGTTATGTTCTCGTGCACGATGAAAACAAGTGCATTGGCTGCCAAGCATGCAACGTGGCTTGCCGCAGTGAAAACAATGTGCCTGAGTCGGTGACTCGAATTCAGGTCAGAATCGAGGGGCCGTACGGTAACTTCCCACACTTACATTTTAAATATAATCGTGTGTCTTGCGAGCAGTGTGAAAATGCACCTTGCGTTAAAGTTTGCCCAACGGGCGCGGCCTATGTGAATGATGATGGCATTGTTTCCATCAATGAAGGCAAGTGTGTTGGTTGTCTATATTGTGTTGCGGCTTGCCCTTATAAGGTTCGCTTTATTAACCCAGAAACTCGGGTGCCAGATAAGTGTGATTTCTGTAAAGAGACACGTTTAGCCCGCGGTGAAGAGCCTGCATGTGTCACCGTTTGTCCAACTCAAGCATTAACCTTTGGTGATGCCAATGACATGAACTCTGAAGTGCGTAAAGTGTTAGACACCAAACCGCACTACCAACAAAAGGTAAACCTAGGCACTGAACCGCGGGTCTACCGCATTCCTAGCCGTAAAGGAGGGATCAAAGCATGAACAATATCTGGGGCTCGATGGAACAATACGATCCGGTAGTGTGGAACTGGATTATCGCGGTGTACTTATTCATGGCGGGTTTGTCAGCTGGCTCTATGCTGGTAGCCATTGGACTTAAATGGTACAAGCAAAGTCGTGGTCAACCAACCGAAGGTTTACCTGTGATTAAGGCGGCAGCGGTCATTGGCCCTGTGGCGATCAGTTTAGGTATGGCGCTGCTGGTACTGGATCTGACTAAACCGTTTGAGTTTTATCACATCCTGCTTAACTACAACCTGACGTCAGTGATGGCATGGGGGGTGATAGCACTGCTGGTTTATATTCCGTTAGTGTTTGTTTTTGCAGCAATCGTATTTGAAAAACAAGTGCTGCATTACGCACCTTGGCTTGCAGGAACATTAAAAGTTTGTCGCCAGTTGGAAAATAGCATTAATAAGCTGATTTTCGCCCTAGGTCTAGGTGTCGGTGTTTATACCGGTTTCTTACTTTCAGCCTTGATTAGCTACCCTATTTTAAACACGGCGGTATTGCCTGCGCTGTTTTTAGCATCCGCCTTATCAGTGGGCTCAGCGGGTAACATTTTGGTGGCGACCTTGTTCTTTAGTAAGAAAGAATCAGATTGTATCGAGCAGGTGCACCGTATCGAGTACCCAGTGGCCTTTAACGAAGCACTTTGTTTGGTACTGCTGTTTGTCGGGCTTAACTTTTCAGGCCCAGCGGCGCAAGCGGCAACAGCAGCAATTACAACAGGTACTTGGGCGAGTGTGTTCTGGCTTGGCGTAGTGGGCTTAGGTCTTGTGGTCCCCGTTCTTGCGAGTACATTAGCACCTAAGGCTTGGCGACATACTAAAGGCTTCTTGATCACGGTATCGTGCAGCACCATTCTAGGCGTATTAGCACTGAGACACTTTGTGGTTTACGCTGGCCAGAGTTATATCAGCTAACTCAAAGTCGTTAATTGTCCTTCAATTTGCTTAGGCCAATTGAATCGTACAAGCCCAAACATTCGTTTGGGCTTTTTAATTTAGCCCCTGTCATCGATAACCAAAAAACAACAGCCAAAACCTAACACCTGAAGGCTAGCTTTTATCTTCTAGCTTGGCTCTGACAAAACGGATAGCTGATCTTAAATAAGAATGGCTGGCCTCACTGAAAGTGGACTTTAACAAGGACGATTGAACAAGAAGCTTTGAATAAGGAAGGGTGCATAAGAAAAGATGAATAATAAAAGTTGAAAGAGTACTTTTAAAGGCGGTTGAAGGAGTATTTGGAGCCATCGCGGGGCATAGGGGGTGGAGCATTGGGGTTAGAAGAGTGAGTTTGGATTATTACGCTTTCATGTCACACATTTGACCATTACAACAACACTTAGATTGGTAATTAGGTCAATACTTAGATTGCTACTTAGATTGCTACTTAGATTGCTACTTAGATTGCTACTTAGATTGCTACTTAGATTGCTACTTAGATTGCTACTT
>NZ_JBRIMB010000027.1:0-60207 GCF_052977265.1 Shewanella sp. 0m-8
CGGTAGTTCAGTTGGTTAGAATACCGGCCTGTCACGCCGGGGGTCGCGGGTTCGAGTCCCGTCCGCTCCGCCAACATTAAGACGAAAGCCTCTGCAGTAATGCAGAGGCTTTTTTCGTTTTGTAATATTTGTTAATTTAGCCGTGACGTCGCGGATGAATCCGCCCCAGCTACGCTACGCTTCGCGTTCGTAAGCTCACAGCTATCGCTGTACTCACCTACAAACATTACGAAAAAGCCCTGCTAGTAATAGCAGGGCTTTTTCGTATCTGCGATTTGAAGAAATTAAGATGAAATCCTCTGCACTTCTTATTGAAAAAATGCAGAGGCTTTTTTAGTTAAACGTCACAGATTCTTTTAAAAGAAGATAGTCCGGCCCCATTTCGCGTTAGTAAATTAATGATTACCGCCATACTCATTTGTAAACCAATTCCAACCAGTATAAATTCAATACACTGATCACGGATCTACAAACTGATTAACGCCTTACTGTATACTATGTGAAGTGGCACAACCCTCTATCAGTTGATAGGGCTATAATAGGTGCCGCAAGAACTAAGGTTATAAGATGGTTATAAGATGAATTGTCGTTTAGGCTGTGGTGCATGTTGCATAGCGCCGTCTATTTCCACCCCTATTCCTGGTATGCCAGATGGAAAACCCGCAGGTGTTAGATGCATACAGTTAGATGATAGCAACTTATGTAAATTGTTCGGCCAGCAACAAAGGCCTGCCGTATGTGGATTGTTTGCGGCAACCGAAGATGTTTGTGGAAAAACCGATACTGAGGCTCTGTGGTTAATTAGCTCTTTAGAGGCGGCTACCAGCTAACTAAACCTTTAAAAATCGTCGTTCAAATATTTATTTACGGATCGTTAATCAATGCAGTTAACTCGTTACACCGATTATGGCTTAAGAACGCTGATGTATTTGGCGCTGCACTCCGAGCGCGAGACGCTTTTCCGTATCTCAGAGATCACAGAAGTATTTGACCTGTCTGCCAACCATATTTCTAAAGTTGTACATCATTTAGGTAAGTTAGGTTATTTGCAAACGGTTCGCGGCAAGAGTGGTGGTTTTAAGCTTGCTAAGCCAGCTACAGATATCAATATAGGCCAAGTGGTACGTGCTTTAGAAAACTCTTTGGCGCCTATCGACTGTAGTAAGCCGTATTGCTTGTTTACCCCAGCTTGTAAGCTTAAGGGCGTATTAGGTGATGCTGTAAATGCTTATTTGGCTGTGCTAGATGCTTATACTCTAGATATGATAGTAACAAATAAGCCAGAGCTTAAGTCGTTACTACCAGACCTCTCTATCTCAATCTTGCAGTAGAACATCCCTTGATTTGGTGGCGACACGTTGCGGTAATAACTGCGAGGTGTGCACCAAATCAATATTAGCGCTCTGTAAACGATGCAGGTTCTTATTGAGAAACTCGACCGTTTCTGGATAGGGGTGGGCTATGACCACTATATTGCGTTTAGCATGTGCCAAGGATATTGCATGGTTAAATTGCTTTTCTAATCCAGCTGGCGTTTTATCGTTATCTAGAAAAATCTCCCTTCTTAGCAGTGGTACGCCCATTGATTCCGCCACCGCACCTGCTCGGGTATATTTGGTCGTCATGCTATCGATAAAATATAAATTGTGCAGCTGTAATGACTCCATGACCCAGCGCATAGGGCTATTTAGCTGGGTCAGCAAACTTCCCATATGATTATTGGCGCCACTGGCATTAGGCACACTATGAATTGAAGCGCTTATCTGGGCCTTTAGCTCTGTTTCGGTCATGGTGTTCGTCAAAGCGCCCGGACCAATCGCTTTACCATTAAGCGCTTGCATAGGTAGGTGGACTAAAATCTCATTTCCTTGCTGATGTGCCTCAAGGGCGAGACTTTTTCCTAGCGGTGTGTGTGGCAAAATTGAAAGTGTAATATTGGCGGGTAGGCTCAACACCGCTTTATCAGATTGACGATATCCAATATCGTCAATGATGATGGCCATTTTGCTAGCGAATACGCTTGAACTTGGTAACAATAAAAAAATGAATAATAGAAGGTAGCGCACTGGTTATTATTTTTCTGCTTGAATCCATGCAATAGCCGAGTTGACCAATTTATCTTGAGCAACAGACTCACGGAGTGAATTTGACTCGATTATAGGCATACTTTCCCCATCCGATACAGCCTCTAACTCGATTTTTATATCAGGTTCAATACCTTTAGAGTTAATGTCTTTACCATTTGGCGTCGTGTATTTGGCAATAGTCAGCTTAATTGCATTGCCATCCATTAGGGTGGGGATCAGACTTTGTATCGTGCCCTTACCGAAACTCGTCTGGCCTATTAACTTGGCGCGACCATTTTCTTGTAATGCAGCAGCTAGCACTTCAGAGGCGGAGGCGGAGCCTTTATTGATTAATACTGACAGTGGAATATTGGTCGCCATAGTTTGTGGTGAGGCGTAGTAGTCTGAGTTCGCATCAAAAAATCGCCCCTCAGTAGCAACTATCCGCCCTTTGTCGAGAAAGATATCGGCGATTGTTATCGCTTGATCGAGCAGCCCACCTGGATTGTTTCGAAGATCGAGAATAATGCCGTTTAGTTTTTCTGATTGCCATGCTGACAGCTGTTTGACCAGTTCTGGAGTGGTATTTTCTTGAAAGCTTGAAAGACGAATATAGCCAATCTGGTTGTCTAGGATCTCTGCTTCAACAGAGTTTATTGCGATAAGACTTGGACTGATGGTGACGGTGTAGTGAGCATCTGAGTTGGCGCGTATCATCTCAAGCTCAATGGGGCGTTTGTCGACACTATGCTGTTTGATTTCTTTGAGAATACTTTCTAATTTGTCAGCGGTAACCAGCTGTTTATTGAGCTTGATAACACGGTCACCCGGTTTTATCCCTGCTGCTTCTGCTGGGGACTCTGCAAAGGGGGTGACTATGGTTATTTGATCATTGTCAGTGGCGATTTCGACGCCAAACCCAAAGTACTCACCATTATTGGTGTCTTGCATATTGCTGAAGGTTTGTTTATCTAGAAAGCTTGAATAAGGATCCAGTTTATTAAAAATCCCCTCAATGGCCGCTTCGATAAGCTCCTCTTCAGTGAGTTTTTGTACATAGTAGGTTTCTATGGTGTCGATAACATCGAGCAGCACAGGGTAATTTACACGGGAGTTATATTGTTGAGTGTGTTCCTGTCCGGATAAGGTTATGGATAAGCCCAGCGCTAAGCCAGCGGTAACGCAACAAAAGTAACGAATTAATTGAGACATACAAACCCCTTATATCGTAAGGGGTTATATGGTCTAACGTTTGCAATACCTTGCAGGATCGACAGCTTGCCCCTTGTGTCTTATTTCAAAGTATAGGCCAGCCTCTGTCTGTCCACCCGATCGTCCGACCAAAGCAATCGACTCTCCCTTGCTTACCGAGTCTCCAGCATTCTTTAATAATGCCTGCGCATGGCCATATAAGCTCATGTAACCTTTGCCATGATCCACAACTAAAACCATACCAAAACCGCGTAACCAGTCGGCATAAATGACCTTACCGCCAGCAATCGCGGTGACATTTTGTCCCTCTGCTGCAGCAATGGTGACACCTTTCCATTTGACCTGACCGGAGCGCCTACTGCCAAAAGCTGATTTTATGCGGCCTTGAGTGGGCCACTTTAATTTGTTACGGCTAGATAGCCCTTCATATGAAGGGTTGTTCTTCATTGCGAGCAGAGCTTGCTCGACCACCCTCTTAAGGCTGGCCTCCTCGATCTGTAGTTGTTCGAGTTTCGCACCGCTATTGCTTAGGGTTCTTTGCAGTTGGGTTAGCGTATTTTGCCGTTGAGACTGCTCTTGGTTGAGCTTTTGAGCTTGTTGCTGTTGTTCAAGCACCAGTTTATTAAGCCGGTTTTGTTGCTCTTGCTGATCAGCTTGAATTTGGTCTAACTCTTTTAAGGTTGTCTGTAACTGATTAATTGAGTCAATGCGCGCGTTATTCAAATATTGATAATACGCCAGTAGTCGTTCAATGCTGGCTGGTGACTGCTGATTTAACAGCATTTTACTGTAATCGTGATTACCGGCCAAATAGGCGCTAGCAAGTTGATTTGAAAGCGACTTTTGCTGTGCTGTTTTTAATTTTTCTAATTGAACCTGTTTGCTGTCTAGTGCTGCAATTTTCTTATCGGTTTTGCCAAGATCTTGCTTGGTGGTGTTGACTTTTTTTGCCGCTTGAGCAATCGCTTTTTCATCCTCTTTTAATAAAGAAATTAATCGCTCTCTTTGTTTACTGGTGTTTTGAACCGCGGACTGTTGCTTGTTGATCTGCGCTTGAATCGATTTAAGCTCAGACTGACGACGCTCTAGATCAGTGGCGTTAACCGTTAAAGGAAGTGATAGAAAGCCAGCAATGATGCTGGCTTTTATAAAAAATCGAATGTTCACGTGTTAGTTTTTACTCTTTGATTTTTATTATCGCGCGGCCTGTCATCTCTTCAGGCACTTCTTGTCCCATCAAGGTTAACATAGTCGGCGCTAAATCACTCAAACGTCCGCCTTTTTCTATCTCTGCGTCACGCCCTACATAAATTAATGGCACTAACTCGCTGGTGTGTGCAGTATGAGCTTGGCCAGTTGACTCATCGGTCATCTGTTCTGCATTGCCGTGATCGGCGGTAATCAAGCATTCTCCACCAACTTTATGCAGTGCTTCTACAACACGACCAATACAGCTATCTACCGCTTCACAGGCTTTAACTGCAGCATCGAAGTTACCAGTATGGCCGACCATATCACCGTTGGGATAGTTACAGATGATGACGTCATATTGAGTTGACTCAATGGCCGCTACTAGCTTGTCGGTTAACTCAGTAGAACTCATCTCTGGCTGTAAATCATAAGTCGCGACTTTGGGTGACTGGATCAAAATGCGATCTTCTCCCTCAAACGGCTCCTCTTTACCACCGTTAAAGAAGAAGGTCACATGGGCATACTTCTCCGTTTCGGAAATACGTAGCTGAGTGAGATCTCGCTGTTGCAATGTCTCGCCTAAGGTATTAACCAGGTCACTTGATGGGTAAGCGATTGCAGCCTTAATGTCGCCAGCATATTCTGTCAGCATAACGAAGTTGATTTTTGGCGTCACGGCTCGCTCGAAACCATCAAAGTCAGCATCTACAAAGCTGCGAGTAATTTGACGGGCACGATCGGCGCGGAAATTCATGAAAATCAACGAGTCGTTGTCGGCAAGCGTGGCAATGTTGCCTTGAGCATCAGGAATAACGGTGCTAGCAACAAACTCATCATTTTCATCACGGGCATAAGCGGCTTCAAGCCCCTCAACGGCAGTTGCTGCTTGGTGCAAGCCTTTGCCTTCGGTAATGAGCTCATAAGCTTGTGAAACGCGATCCCAGCGATTATCTCTATCCATGGCGTAGTAACGGCCAATAAGTGAAGCCACCTGACCTGTGCCTAATGTGTTGAATAGTTCTTCAAAGTGAGCCAGGCCAGACTTGGCGCTGCGAGGTGGAGTATCGCGACCATCTAAGAATGCATGTAAGTAAACATTCTTGGCACCACGTTTTACCGCTAGACGGCACATAGCTTCGATGTGATTTTGGTGACTGTGAACGCCACCTGGAGACAAGAGTCCCATTATATGCACTGCACCATCAGCTTTGATTGCTGCATCGACGGCTTCTGTCAGTGCGGGATTGTTATCAAACTCACCATCATCAATTGATTTGCCGATACGAGTGAGTTCTTGGTAAACAATGCGACCAGAGCCAATATTGATATGTCCGACTTCTGAATTACCCATTTGGCCGTCAGGTAAGCCAACATCGAGACCCGAACCTGAGATTAAACTGTGTGGATATTTGGCATTTAACTGGTCTAGAACCGGTGTCTTAGCATGAAAAACAGCATTTTTCTGTGTGTTTTCACGGTAACCCCAGCCATCGAGGATCAGCAGTGCCAGTGGGCGCTTGCGTGTCGTCATGGTAGTACCTTTAAGTTTAAAAAAATAAGATTTAAATCGAAATTGGTTAAATATTACTACCAATTACGGTCACGCATAAAGAAATTTACCTAGATTGCCGTTATCGGATTGCGCTATTGCTGCCATATAAGTACGCAGACGCGTCGCCACAAGCGTGACTAACATTCTGTATTCTGCCTCAAGCGATGGTATACTCTGTGCCCTCATTATATTTGGCCCTAAAAATAGTAGGCAGTTAACGATGCAAGAATATATGGAATTTTTTAAAGCGAACCCGATGTTAAGTTTGGCTTGGGTTGGTTTGTTCGTCGGACTTATCGTTGTAGTGTTTAAGTCTAGCGTTTCTAAAGTTAAAAATGTTAATCATCAAGAAGCAACATTGCTGATGAATAAGCAAGACGCGAAAGTCGTTGACGTGCGCGGAAAAGAAGAATTTAAGAAGGGTCATATAGTTGGCGCAATCAACGTGCCGCTAGCCGATATAAAAAATAATCAGCTGACTGCCCTTGAAAACTCAAAAGCGAGTCCCATTATAATGGTATGCAACGCTGGCATGACTTCGTCTCAAGCTGCTCAGCTGATGGTTAAGCACGGTTTTGAAAACGTGAACAACCTGAAAGGTGGTATGGGTGAATGGCAGTCAAATAATTTGCCTGTTTCAAAAAGCAAAAGATAGAAGTGTTAGTGTAGCCATTGCTTTTTTGTTGAGTTATTGATTAGAGTGTTAGCTCTCAACTTATTGTGGTTACCGGCATTGAACTGAGGGAGCGTTCCCTCCAAAAAAGCGTCTGTTGACTAAATAAATCAAAAACTGGGACAGTAAATTAGGTGTTTACCTGGCTTACCAAGCCCTGAGACTGGCTCTTTTGAAGTAGCCTCATTAACATATTTTAAAGGTAGGATAGTATGGCTGAAGTAGCAAACAACGAACAACAAGGTCCACAATTCAACATTCAACGTGTTTACACAAAAGATATCTCTTTTGAAACACCAAACAGCCCAGCTGTTTTCCAAAAAGAGTGGAACCCAGAAGTTAAGCTTGATCTAGATACTCGCAGCAACAAACTATCTGATGACGTATATGAAGTTGTACTGTCTTTGACTGTTACAGCTAAGAACGGTGAAGAAACTGCTTTCCTATGTGAAGTTCAGCAAGCGGGTATCTTCGCTATCGCTGGTCTTACTGAACAGCAGCTAGCTCACTCTCTAGGTGCATACTGCCCTAACGTTCTTTTCCCATATGCTCGTGAAGCAATTGGTAGCCTAGTTAGCCGTGGTACTTTCCCACAACTAAACCTAGCGCCAGTTAACTTTGACGCACTATTTGCTCAGTATGTTCAACAGCGTCAAGCTGCTGCAGCTGAAGCACCAGCAGAAGAAGCTAACGCTTAATCGCATGAAAAACACTGCCGACATTACGGTACTGGGGGCGGGCTCTTACGGGACCGCCCTTGCCATTTCTTTAGCGAGTAATGGCCACAGAACCATGCTTTGGGGCCACGAACCCGAGCACATTGAAAACCTGAAAAACGACAAGTGTAACGAAGCGTTTTTACCGGGTATTCCGCTACCAGACTTGCTGATCCCTGAAGCTGACTTGGCTACTGCGCTAGCTGCATCAAATAATGTACTAGTGGTCGTTCCTAGCCATGTATTTGGTTTGGTGCTTAGCCAGGCGAAGCCGCTTTTGCGTAATGACTCTCGTATTGTATGGGCAACTAAAGGCTTAGAGCCTGAAACTGGCCGTTTAATACAAGATGTTGCCCGTGAAGTGTTAGGCGATGAGTATCCATTAGCTGTGTTATCGGGGCCGACGTTCGCTAAAGAACTTGCAGCAGGCATGCCGACTGCGATTTCGATTGCGGGTACCGACCCACAATTCACTAAAGATTTAGTTGAGTTGTTACATAGCCCGAAACGTCTGCGTGTTTACGCCAATGATGACTTTATTGGTCTGCAATTGGGCGGCGCAGTTAAAAACGTTATCGCGATTGGTGCAGGCCTTTCTGACGGTATCGGTTTTGGTGCGAATGCTAGAACGGCGCTTATCACCCGTGGTTTAGTTGAGTTGACTCGACTAGGTGAAGCGATGGGGGCACAAGCCTCTACCTTTATGGGCATGGCAGGACTTGGTGATTTGGTACTAACGTGTACCGATAACCAGTCTCGTAACCGCCGCTTTGGTTTAGCATTGGGCAAAGGCTCAGATGTTGAAGCTGCTCAGAAAGAGATCGGCCAAGTGGTTGAAGGTTATCGCAATACAAAAGAGGTTTACACGCTAGCTAAGCGTTTAGGCGTCGAAATGCCGATTACCGAGCAGGTTTACCAAGTCCTTTATAAGGGCAAGTCTCCGGTTGATGCAGCCAAAGAGCTACTTAGCCGTGAACAAAAGTCTGAGACGTCGTCGGCAGAATAGTTTTGCTGTTATTAGGTTGAACAATTTGTTCAGTTGATTGAAAACCGAAGCCTAGCTTCGGTTTTTTGTTTTTAGCGTATTCTCTAGTCGGCATAAGTACTTCTCTTTACAGATGCCACTTTAATGCCACCCATGGTGTAGATGTTGATAGTGGCATAAGTACTTATATGTACAACTACCACTTCTTGCCATCCATGGCGAAGATGGCATAAGTACTTCCATGTACAAATACCATTTGATGCCATCCATGGTGTAGATGTTGATAGCGGCATAAATACTTCCATGTACAAATAACAATGCTAAAATAGCGCCCTATTTTATGCCTTGCGTTTACAAGCGTTCGGCAAAGTTTTTTTAGGAGTTTTCGAGTGAAACATCATGACGTCATCATTATTGGTGCTGGAGCTGCTGGGCTTATGTGTGCGGCTACTGCAGGTTACCGTGGCCGTGATGTATTAGTGCTCGATAACGCTAAACAAGCGGGCCGCAAAATCCTGATTAGTGGTGGTGGCCGTTGTAACTTCACCAATCAAAAAGTTGAGCCTGCAAACTTTATTTGCGGTAACGGCCACTTTGTAAAATCTGCATTAGCTCGATATCGTTCAAGTGATTTTATCGAACTGGTTGAGCGCCATGGCATTGAGTATCATGAGCGCGATCATGGTCAGCTGTTTTGTAATGACTCTGCTAAAGAGATCGTTACCATGCTGCTTACCGAGTGTGAGTGGGCTGGCGCGCAGATTAAATTACGCACTGAAATCAGCGCGATAAGTAAAAATGCCGATGGCTTGTTTGAAGTGCAAACCGATAAAGAGCAATACAGCTGTGAATCACTGGTTGTGGCAACGGGCGGTTTATCAATGCCAAAGCTAGGTGCATCGCCGTACGGCTACCATATTGCAGAGCAGTTTGGCTTAAGGGTGTTGTCGACTCATGCCGGGCTCGTGCCTTTTACTTGGCATAGTGACCAAAAGCAGCGCTTTGAACCGCTATCGGGTATTGCCGTACCCAGCACCATTACCGCAAAAAATGGCACTCAATTTAGTGAGGCTCTGCTATTTACTCATCGCGGCTTATCTGGCCCAGCGATTTTACAGATTTCAAACTACTGGAACCCCGGTGAATCGATAAGTATCAACCTCCTTCCTGGCGAAGATGTGCGTGCCAAGATTGATCAAGCTGTTGAAGCGAGTCCAAAGCAGAGCCTACGCAATGCCTTGTCGCAATGGCTACCAAAGCGCTTGGTTGAAGTATTATTTGAAGAGGCGCTGCTTAACAAAGCACTCAATCAGCTGATACATGTCGAGCGTGAGCAGTTGGCTGTCGATCTTGAGGCTTGGACATTGGTAATGAATGGCACCGAAGGCTATCGCACTGCAGAAGTCACCCTAGGTGGCGTCGATACTAATGAACTATCATCTAAAACCATGGAGGCAAAGTCAGTCTCAGGCCTATACTTTATTGGCGAAGTAATGGATGTCAGTGGTTGGTTAGGCGGGTTTAATTTTCAGTGGGCCTGGAGCTCAGGCGTTGCCGCAGGGCTGGATGTGTAACTGTGTAGAGACAATAAAGTTGGCCCATAAGCAATAAAGTTGGCCCGTAACGGCATTTTCAGACAATAAAGTTTGCCCGTAGTGGTGTTTGCTACTATGCTTTTTCTAGATAAATACATCGGAATAAGTTATGTCACGCGGACGAAAACTTGAGTCTTTACAAGACTATCAGCGAGCCTTAAAAAATAAGTATGGAATAGGAGAAGGCTCTGATTATAAGCCGTGGCTTAGAATTCAAGACGTAAAATCTCACGGAACTAGATCGTTAATTTTTGGGAGAAAATCTCAGCGAGAACATCACATGATGTCTTCAATAGAGAGTGAGTTATTTTATTTAGCTGAGTTCTCCAACAGTGTTATCGATATAAGAGAGCAGTTTCCTATTTTGCCGCTTAACTATACGCAAAAAGTGGCAAGCATATTGGGTGTGAAACATCCAATACACCCCAAAACGAAAGAACCTATCATAATGACAACCGATCAGTTACTTACAACTGACTCTCCCCAAGGTACGTCATATCACGCAATTTCAGTTAAGCCTGAAAGTGAATCAGATAAGCAGCGTGTACTCGAAAAAATTGATATTGAACGTGTTTGTTGGCAACTGTTGGGGGTTAAGTTTAGCTATTTTACAGGTAATGAGCTGACTAAAATCCAGAGTAGTAATCTTAGCTGGGCAACAAGTCCTTTCCGTGAAAACCCCATCCTTTTTACTGATGAACAGGTTGATAGTGCGCTAGCTGTAATTGAGGTTGGTCAATTCTTCCTTGAAGACCTGTGTAATCAATTCATATCGATGAATATCGCCTCACATGACGATGCTCTATTGCTTATTCGTTACCTAATAGCGGACAAGTTTATTGATGTGGATTTGTCATCAAAGATTACAGAAGTGGGGATATTAGATATCACATCTATAGCTATGGCTGCGAGAGGTGTTATGAATGGAGCTTCCTAGAAACAGTGTTTGGGAGTTACACGACTCCGATTTAGCCGAAGACGGTTTATATCGAATTTTGGATCTAATGCACGATGTTGAGTCGGTAGTTCTTTTCCCTTTAAATCAGACATCAAGAAGTGTTCGTCCTCTTGCTTTATCGATAGAAGCATTTACAGAGCATGTAAAAAGCCAGAAAGCCAAGAAGTCCGAGTTTAACCTACCTAGCTTTCTTTTGGTCGCAGAGGAAAATATCCCAGAAGAGCATATTGCTCGAAGAGATAAAAACTATGCGTTAATTGAAGGTATTGTTTTTGATAGAGCTTTTGTTTTTGATTATGCAACGCAAAAACGTGTACCACATCTTGCTGAGTATGCGAGGGCGATGGAAATCGACCGAAAAGTCTTGGCTAGATTACTCACTCAATATTGGCGTTATGGTCAGGATAAAATCGCGCTTCTTCCTGCATTTTCCCTAAGTGGTGGTTTGGGAAAGGAGAGGAAAACGACAGGCAATCCATTAGGCTCTCCTAAGCAACCAAGAACTGTAGCGGTAGAAAGGGCTGCAAAATACGTTATTTCAGATATAGATAAAAGTAAGTTTAAGAAAGCACTGAAAAAGTATTATTTAAAAAAGACCTGTCTAACGTTATCAAAAACGTACAAAAATATGCTCGTTGATAGCTATGCCGATGAGGTTCGCATTGCTCATTCATGTGGAAGACCTCCTTTAGTCCCAACACTTAAGCAATTTAGTTATTGGGCAAAAAAACTATTTAATAAAGAAGAGATGGTTAAGGGGAGAACGACCGAAAATGATCATCTCAGGAATAAAAGAGGTTTATTAGGAAGTGTTATTCAAGATAGTTACTTGCCTGGAACGCATTTTGAGATAGATGCAACCGTAGCCGATGTTCACATCGTTTCCGAACTCGGTTCTCAGCACTTATTAGGTAGGCCAACGATTTACATTGTGATCGATAGAGCGAGCCGGATGATTGTTGGCATGCACGTATCTCTTTATCATGCATCATGGCGCGCCGCGAGACAGGCACTAGCAAATAGCTTTTTACCTAAGGCTGATTATTGTAAAGAATTCGGTGTGGATATTCACGATTCTGAGTGGCCTTGTTCGCATATTCCAAAGGAGTTGGTTTGTGATAATGGCGAGATGATTGGCTTAAAGGCACAGAAAGCCCTTACTCCAATGACGAGATTATCTTTTACCCCCCCTTACAGACCTGATTGTAAAGGGGTCGTGGAGAAGCGGTTTGATATCTTGAATAAAGAGCTGATTCATGGTTTTTTGGGGACGACTAGAGGGGGGAATAGTGTTGTTAGAGGTACTCGAGACCCAAGAAAAGATGCTATCTACACTTTAAGGGAAGTGACTACTGAAATCATAAAAGCCATTCTTGAACATAATAGATCTATTTTTGACGACTTGGCTTTTTCAAGCCCACTTTTAATCGAGAATGACTTACCGCCAACACCTATCAACTACTGGAAAGTTCATCTCGCTAAACATAAACACGATCTTCAAGCCGCACTTCCTGATGAAGTTATAGCTCGCTTACTTCCCCCCGCAAAAGTAAGTATGACACGCAGTGGAATACATTTTAACGGGCTATATTATTCTTGCAGAGAAATTGAAGATCGGAATTTGGCATCGGTAGCAAGAGCATCAGGTCAATGGCGCTTAGAAGCTCGGATTGATGAAAATACGACAAACCATATCTATGTGCGGTTAGATAAAAATCATGGATTCACGCTTTGTTATCTTCTACCTCGTAGCCGAATGTTTGGCGGTAAATCAATGTACGAATCTGATTTCATGCAAGATTGGCTCGACTCAAAAAAAGAGCAATCTCCTATAAGTGTCGCTTCAATAGATGATCATAAATATCGTCAAAAGATGGCGTTAGATGCAAAAAAACGAAATAAGAACGCTACTAGCATGAGCTTCACTCAAAAAATAAAAAACATCCGTCAGCATCGCACCGATGAGCTAAGAGCAACAACGAATATGCTTGAAGACAGTAAAGGGAATGGAGAAACCATTGCAACACAAGAATCAAAAACAGTGGTAAGCAAAGTTGTATCTCTCCCAGCAGGTAGAAAACGAAGAACAAAAGGAGAATCATCATGACTGCAGTTAAGGCTATCTATCATGATGCAATCCTGTCGGAGCACCAAGGAAATCCATTAATTGAAGCCTTACCTCCTAAGCGTTCTTGGGAAGAGGTAATGGCTGTATTTAGTAATTATCCGGATTATGCTGAAGAAATTGCAGATAATCCTAACCCTTTAGTTCGTGATGAGTACTTGAATCGAATCGAAGAGTTAAGGCAGCCATTGACCGACTATGAAGCGTGTTTTAGAGCGATAGAAAGAGCCATTAAAAAAGGTTACTCAGCCAAAAATCCATTAAGTCCAACAACCTCACAGTATTTGCATTATTTAGTGGATGAAAGGCCAGATATCGCTCCTAGAACCGGATTTTTTCAACCAAAAGGTGATGGTTTAACGTTGATTGGAGAAAGCGGGGTAGGAAAAACATCCATGCTTGAACAGGTGCTTAGTTACTTTCCAAACATCATTGAGCATGAGTCATATAAAGGCCAATCATTAGACCTAAGAAAACAAGTAGTTTGGATTAAAGTTGACTGCCCCAGTAATTCTAGCGTTAGAGATCTGTGTGAAGAGATTTTAGCTTCGTTAGACTTGGCATTAGACAGAGAAAAGACAAAACCTGCGGGAACGATAGGGGCGCTAGTTCGTCAGCTAGAACAGTGCATTAAATCTAGCTTTCTTGGGATGTTGGTTATTGATGAGATGCAAAACCTTCAGTTTAAACGAACAGGCGGCGAGAATAACTTATTAAAGTTTTTACATAGATTAGTAAATAAACTTGGAGTGCCTCTTTTCTTTGTGGCTAACCCTCCTTTTGAGCAGACCTTAACTAAAGAGTTAAAAGCCGCTAGGCGAGCAGAAAGCGGATATCATCATACTATGTCGGTTCTTAGCAAGGAGAGTGCTTCGTGGAATGCATTCATCGACCAGCTTTGGAATTATCAGTGGACTAATGTGTACACAGAACTCACCCAAGATTTAAATGAGGCTCTTCATAGGCTGTCCGTTGGCAATATCGATATGGCAAGCCGTACCTATAGAGAAGCGCAACGTTTAGTGATTGGCTGTGCAGATGAAAGGATCACTGTATCGACTCTTGAAGCTGGTAATGCTGTGGCATGTGGTTTATCACGGCAAACTAATGAGGTTAATGAGTTAAAAACTGTGGTTGCATTACCGAGTGGGAAACAACGACGTATTAAGAAAATCGATACACCACAGGTGTTTGCTGTCGATAAAACTGGAGATATTACTAAACCACAACACCCTGAGTTTACCTCTCGGTTAATTGAATTGCTTGGTGCAGTTGATATAGGTGATAGGATAAAAGATCCTGATGTATTTCAACAGGCTGGGGAGTCAAAAGATCCCATTCGCTTTTTAAGACTGCAAAAGTTGATGCTTGATGATCCGTTAACTGAACTGCTTTAGTGATGCAGAGGCTAATAGCTATTAGCCTTGTTAATTCTACAACTCGTATAATCTAGTCTAAAATTTAGCCATTGCGTAACTAGATTTGCTATGGGGGGATGATGCTGATTCCCCCTGCTTTTCCTGATGAAATCTTGTTTAGCCGCATTATTCGTCACTTTACTTTAAGTGGCATGACTACTGCTGATTATCTTTTAACTACACTGGGTAGTCATAAAGTAAGTATCCATCCCTATTTAACTGCAGGGCTAGATAAGTTTAGTCAATTCAGTCAGGAGACTCCTGCTGAACTGTTAAACCAGCAGACATTGGCCCCGCTTTTTATTCATTTCTTGCCGTCTCATGCATCGACTATTTCATTAGGCTTAATATCCACCAATGCAACAGATGCTATAAGGGCTTGTCAGTTAGTCTGTGTGCGTGAAAAAGAGTCTCTCTCGATCAAGTATTGCCCTACGTGCGCAAAAGCAGATGCTGAAAATTTTGGGGTGCCCTATTGGCATCGGAGTCATCAAATTCCCGGCATAGAGTCATGCTCAAGTCATCAAGTAAAGTTGGTTCACTTTCCATTAAAAGGGCGCTCTAGGTTAAACCTTAGCTTGCTTCCACCTTTGGGGATAAAACCTATTCGAAGCAGTGTTTTTAGTCGTGATTTTGCTCTGTATTCATATGATCTATTACAAAAGGTAAGTCAGACTAATAAGCCGTTTGAATTGAGTGATGCTAAAGATCTGCTTTATAAACTTGGCTATGTTACTAAAAATGGGCACTACCGAAGAAAACTTATACTTAGTGAACTATACCAATTTACCCAAGAGTTCGGTTATGACTCACAGGACTGGTTACCTGAATCAGATACAGATTACCGCTACATTTCCTACCTCTTATCTGAAAAGGTTGCTCAGCAGCCATTAAAGTACCTTGTGTTAGGGTTTTGGCTGTCACAGCAGGCGGAGCCTACTAAGCGAAGAGAGTCAGTTTCAAAAGATGAAGATCTTAAACAGCAGCTAGAAAACAAGTGCATTGAATTACTGTATCAAGGTGAGTCGATGGCTAGTGTTAGTAGGTTTACAGGTAAAAGTCGCTGTTTCATAAAGGCCCTCGCATTAAAGCTTGGTATACCCGTTAACCTTAAACCTAAACAGATAACGCAGAGCATGAAGGTAAAGATCATTTTTCTCGCCAAAAAGGGCTTTCATCGTAAAGTCATTGCTGCGCGAGTTGGTCTGTCGGTCGGAAGTGTAGAGCAACAGATATCAACATCACCAGAGCTGGTTCAATGGCGTAAGCAATGCAGGCATGAATCTAAAAGGCGAAAATATAAGCTGCAAATAACCCGATTTATCCAGCGAAAACCAAGCGCGATTCGGCAGCAAATAAAGTCTTCATGCAATGCCGCATTTTTTTGGTTGTATGCATATGAAAAGCAATGGCTAGAGGCAAACCTACCCGCAGCTAAAAGGCCTGTAATTAAGCCTAGAGTGGATTGGCATCAGCGAGATAAATTATTGGTGACTAAAGTTAGCTCAATCATGCATGAGTATCAAAACCAGTTATCAAGAACACAGCTTGATAAGCTGTTGGGAGGCCATGGCTGGTTAACGAAGAAAAAGCATAAGCTTCCGCAGACGCTCCAAGTTTATAAGAACTTATGTCAACGTAAATAGTTTTCTCTTTACATCCTTATGACACCAGTAGCATATTTTATCCAAAAATATTGATAACATAAGTACTTTATTGTCGTGGGGCAATTAATTCGAGTTCGAGAAAGTAGCTTTGTTCCGCTATGAGTGCTTTGGAGGTTTTCCATTCTCGTATTTTCAATGTTAAAAAGTATCTGTAATTTTCAGAAATCAATTTAAACCTATAAAAATAGTGCTATACCGTTCAGTCCGGACAGGCTTATGTCAAGTTGAGGTATAAGGGGAATTATGAAGAGTAAGTTAGTGTTTGTTCACGGGTTTTATGGCGGTAAAGATACTTGGGGTAGGTTTCCGGAATTACTAAAAGATAGCGTTGATTGTGATGTTTCTCTGTATGGGTTTGATAGTTTCTATATCCCGATTTTTGGTAATAGTACGAGTGTCCACCAATTAGCTGAAGGTCTTTTATCTGAGCTTAAAGCGAATAAATGTTTTGATGCAGATGACTTAATCTTGGTTGGTCACAGTTTGGGTGGGTTAGTCATCAGGCAATTATTACTTAACCTCGAAATGAAAGGTATCAAACATAATGTTACGAAGGTCGCTTTTTTTGGCGTTCCGCATGATGGGAGTGGATTTGCTAGCTTGCTATCGGACCTCCCATTTTTACGATGCAATAAACTTCGAGCACTAAATAAAGATGGAAATTTTATAGAACAATTGAATGATCAATGGTCTTATACAAATTTAAACGCAAAATTAGACATTATGTCGGTTGTTGGCGGGAAGGATGTGATCGTTACTTCTAATAGCGCTAAAAGTATTTTCAGAGATCATGAGGTTGAAACAAATATTGATGCGGGGCATGTAAACCTAGTTAAACCTAAAGATGAGAATGACCTTTCGTATAAATTATTAAAAGCCTTTATCGAAAAAAAAAACTTATTGAGTAAGTATAAGAATAAGACATCTTCTACTTATAAGGACTGGTTTAAGTTAGATCGTCATCATGACTTAGGTTATGTTAAAGATTCAAAGACAGAAAACAATTTAAAAGCTTTAGAGAGTGGCTTGAATAGTGAATATCCTTTGATTCGTTTGACTGGTTTGTCTGGTTTGGGGAAGTCTCGCTTGATTATAGAGTATCTAGCCTTGACAAAGAATTTTTCTGAGGACGATATTCTTATCTATGATGGCGCCGATGATTCAAAAGATATACTAGAGAGTATAAATCACGCTGTAAGTGACGGTGTTACAGGACTTGTGATTGTTGAAACTTGTAGTATTGGCCTTCATCACCAGATCAGTAAAATTATTCCTAATAAAAGTAAGATTAAAGTTATTACCTTGAATTTTTACCACGAAACGGTATCGAACGGTATCCAAATTAAATTGGATAGGCTTGAGCAAGGTATGGTTAAGCAGTTATTGACACAAAATCTAACAAACCTAAAAGATGATGAATTAAATAGATTGGCTAAATTTATCGAAGGTTTTCCGTTGCTTGCTGATATGTTAATTAAGCAGTTTAGGGATAATCAACACTTTAATGCCAATTTTACAGAACATGATTTGGTTGAAAAGCTTATCAACGGAGATGGGCTACTTTCTTCAGAACACTATGAAATATTGAAAGTGTTAGCACTATTTGATTATGTAAAATGTGAGAAAGACTATAACGAAGTTGAAAATTTAGAAGCAAAATTTATTAATGATATTGCAGGCAGTAATCAGCAAGATTTTGAAAAAGTAATTACCAACTTTTCTCAAAAGGAGTTAATAAATCGAACTGGCCGTTTAGCTAGGGTGGTTCCTAAACCTTTAGCTTTGAACTTAGCAATGCAATGGTGGAATGATAGTTTGTATGATCGACAAAGCAAGCTAATCAGTGAATTACCTGATTCTATGTTGGAAAGTTTTTGTAAACAAATTACATCCTTAGATCAATCTATCAATGTCCAAGACTTCGTTAAACATTTTTGTGAGGGTGGCAGCCCTTTCGGCCAAGCGGAATTGTTACTTTCTAAACAGGGTTCTAGACTTTTTCGCGCATTGGTTGAGGTGAACCCTCAAGTAACAAGTGACCTTTTATATCGCATCATAGATAACCTATCAGACGTTGAAATTGAAAATATTAATGGTGATGTTAGACGGAATTTTGTTTGGTCTTTAGAAATGCTTGTTTTTCATAGTGCTTGCTTTGATAAATCCGCATGGTGTTTGTTTAAACTTGCTCAGTTTGAAAATGAAAATTATGGCAATAATGCTACAGGAGTATTCTCTCAACTATTCAGTTGGCAATTACCGGGAACAGAAGCAAATTATGTTCAAAGGCTTGCTGTATTAGATAAAGCATTATCGTTAGAAACTGCAGACCTTGTGATCATTGAAGCTGTTAAGGCAGCAATAGATACACGGGGTGGTTCAAGAACTGTTGGTGCTGAATTTCAAGGTACAAAGCCAGAGCTAAAAGAGTGGATGCCTAAACTGTGGAAAGAGGTATACAGCTATTGGCAGTCTTTGTTCGATATTTTGCTTGTAATCATTAAGCGGGATCAGTTTGTTGAGCAAGTTAAAGATGCGTTTGGCCATGAGCTTAGAGGCTTACTTAGATACAAGCAGTTAGAACAATTAGATCTATTTATAAAAGAAGTCATAGACCTGACCGATAAGTACTGGCCAGCAGCTGCACAATCAGTGGTTCATGCTTTACATTATGATCAGAAAGACATGGACGAAGAGCAGTTAACCATTCTTGGTACTTGGGAAACGCTGCTATCACCTGATGAGGATAATCTTGAAGAAAAGCTGAGGTTGATTGTTCTAAATCCTTCAAGAGAGTATCAAGAAGATGCTGATGGCCATTATATTGATGTAGCGGCTGAAGATGCTAAAGATTTATCAATAAAGCTGAAAAATAGCCATGTAGAGGTAATCTCATATTTAGATTTATTAATGACTTTTCCTGTGCAGAAACAAAGCTGGGTTTTTGGTAAATATTTAGTGTTGGAGTCTGAAGATATTGAAGATCTTTTAACTTCAATACTTGACTATTTGCGAGAGCATGAACGAGTCAATACTCAGTTTATTAGTGGCTTTTTAGCTGGGCTTTATATGAAGGAACAAGCTAAGTGGAACGAGGTGGTAGAGTTAATTGCTGCTGATGATGATTTAGTTGAGTTTTACCCTGATTGTATTCGAACAGGAAAACTTGAATCTGCTCACTTAAGTACCTTCATTGAATTGATTAAAGCCAATAAGTTGGCAAGTTATACCGCTTCTGTATTGATGTATGGAAGTGTTACACAGCATTTAACTGAAAATGAGATTGCGCATTTTTGTATGTCATTGTGCGCCATTGATCCAGTGGGTGCATGGGTGGCACTTGATAACATCAATATGTATACCCATGGACGTGAAGATCTTGATTTTGAGATACTAAATCCCATTTTGGCACACCTCGTTCTTAATACTTCTTTCAAAAAAGAGGATAAAACGCGGCATTCAGATGGTTATCACTGGTTAACTACAGTGAAAAGGCTGTTAAAAACGGAAGATGAGGAGTTTGCTTTACAGTTGTGCCTGCATTTAATTGATCAAGTTGGTAATAATGATGTTGGTTACTCTGATTTATGGGACTACTTAGGAGCTGCCTTTAGCAAAACATTTGAACTTCATGGTAACTTTTTGTGGCTGAAGATTGCTGATAAATTTATTGACGATAGCGCTATTAAGCAGTTCCGGCTCATAGAGCTATTGGGTAATGGGAAATCCTATAAGGAAAGAGATAATAGTATTTTTGATATTTTAGATAAATATATTGTTGTTGAGTGGTGTCGAGATGAAAAGGCTTTGTTAATCGTAGGTGGCGCGATTTCAATGTTTGCCAAAAATGATAATGAAAGAATTATTAACCCTCTAATAATTAGCTTGTTGTCACAATTCGGTGATAATAAAGCATTCACAAGTGAAATTGCTGCAAACTTCAACAGTCGGTCGTGGTCAGGCTCGCTAGTGCCATATTTAGAGGCTGATAAAGATCTCATTCTGCCATTAGTCGAAAATAGCAATGCAAAGGTAAGTTGCTGGGCTAGAGACTTTATTGATTATATTGAAAGTCAAATTCATAGAGAAATGACCAAAGATGCTGAAGAAAACATGTTAAGGGACTACTAATGAAAGCTACTGAAACAAGGTTATTCAAGTTTTTACAAAAGTCTGCTCAGTTTATTATTCCTATTTATCAGCGTCAGTACAGCTGGTCACCTGATCAATGTGAGCAGCTGTGGAAAGATATTGTCAATGCTGGTTCATCAGAGCTAGAAGCGCATTTTATTGGTTCTGTTGTATATGTTGAACGTGGGCTATACAGTCATAGTGATGTACCTCAATTGTTAGTTATTGATGGGCAGCAAAGGCTAACATCTACGACACTTTTAATTGCCGCATTGACTAGAGAAATTCAATCAAGAATAGATATTGGTGATCAATTTGTTGTAGATGGCACTAATGCCAAGAAGCTTAAGAAATACTATCTATGTAATGATGCTGAAGATGGTGATTTGTTCTATAAACTGATTTTAACAAAAGCAGATGATCAAGCTCTTCGAGATATCGTTGATGGTAAAAAAATTAGTGATGAAAAGTCTTCTTTAAGAGTTATCCAGAACTTTTCATTCTTCGTTGGTAAATTGAAAAATCAAACTAATGAACAGTTAAGTGAAGTTTACTTGGGTTTGCAAAAGCTGATCATTGTCGATATTGCTTTAGATCGAGAAAGAGATAATCCTCAACTTATTTTTGAAAGTTTGAACTCCACAGGCTTGGATTTGAGTCAAGCAGATTTGATTCGAAACTATGTGTTAATGGGTTTAGAGCCTAAGCAACAAAATCAACTTTACACTGATCATTGGTTCCCGATGGAAAGTGACTTTGGAAATGGCGAACATAGCTGGATGTTTAACCAGTTTATGAGAGACTACTTAACAGTTAAAACAGGTAAACCGCCGAGGATAAGTGATGTTTATGAAGGTTTTAAGAAATACGCAACGTCTTTAGATGTTTGCATAGCTGAGATAGTTGCTGATGTGCACCTACACGCCCAATTCTATATTTCTTTCGTTAGAGAATTAGAGAAGAACTCGAAGCTATTGGATGCTTTTAAGGATATTAATTCCTATAAAGTTGATGTTGCGTACCCATTAATTCTTGAGCTTTACCACGACTATCATTTCGAAATATTGTCTGCAGATGAATTTGAGCTGTGCCTCCGCTTCATCGAAAGCTATGTTTTTCGACGTTATGTTTGTGATATCCCTACTAACTCATTGAATAAAACTTTTGCAGGGTTTAGTAAAACGTTAAAAAAAGACAAGTATGTAGAGAGCTTTAAAGCTGAGTTGCTTAAGTTGACCAGCTATAGAAGATTTCCATCGAATGAGGAATTTAAACGATACCTAAGCCTAAAAGATATGTATAACATCCGTAGTAGATCTTATTGGCTTCGTAGACTAGAGAATTATGGAAGAAAAGAGCGTGTCATTGTTGAAGATTATACAATCGAGCACGTTATGCCTCAAAATCAGAACTTGTCTAATTTATGGAAAGAAGAGCTTGGTGAAGAGTGGCAAAGAGTTCATGAAACGTATCTTCACACGATAGGAAATCTAACATTAACTGGTTATAACTCGGAGTTAAGCGATAAGCCATTTATTGTAAAGCGTGACATGGAGGGGGGCTTTGCCCAAAGTCCATTAAAGCTGAATAAAAGTCTGTCATTACTTGAAACCTGGAATGAAGAAAGGATTTTACATCGAACTGAAAGTATCAGTGAAACCATGGCTGGCGTATGGATATATCCACATCTAGATGATGAGACACTTGCACTGTATCAGGTTGAAGAACAACAAAAATCTTCTTACAGCTTAGAGGATCATCCCTATATATCAATCGGAGCATCTAAAGAGCTTTACCAGAAATTTAGGACTCAGGTTTTGTCATTAGATGAGAGTATTAAAGAAGAGTTTTTAAAGCTCTATGTCGCTTTTAAGCTTGATACTAATGTTGTTGATGTTGTTCCTCAGGCTTCAGGTTTACGTCTGTCTTTAAACTGTAAGTATACAGAAATCCATGATCCCAAAGGGTTGTGTAAAGACGTATCCAACATTGGGCGTTGGGGAAATGGAGATGTAGAGCTTAAAGTCACTCAAGTAGCAGATTTACCTTACGCAATGATATTGATCCAGCAGGTTATCGATAAGCAGATGGAAGGTTAGCTCAATAGCTATTTCGGTTTGATTTCTTCTCTAGTACGCTAAACTATAGAGTGTTTTTCAACCTTAGTTGAAAGTAGAAGTCAGACTGCCATTTGTGGTGGTCTGTCATTATTAGCTTCATGTGGTCTACTACTTATTCAGATATCCATATGCACATTGATAAAAAGTACCTAGGGAAAATCAGGAGTGTTGATAGTTGAGTAAAGTTTGTTTTTCAAGACCACTAGATGAGTCAATTCAAAGTTATATTCTAAGAAAGCTGATTGTTAATGGGGAGAGTGATTTCTCAACTGTTTTAGATGGGAGTGGTCAATGGTTAGTCGATTTTCAACTTAATACCCATCAACTTAGTTATTTTACTAATGAAGATGAGCAGCATTTATATACTCTTGTTAGAGATCATTATTGCGGCATGACGAAGGCTCATCCACGTGAAAGCCCATTGCATATTAAGGAGTTAGTAGCTTCGATTTTCTATGGGCAACATAACTTTACTCATTATGACGATTTAGACAGAGAAGCGTCTTTTCTACGAAAGAAATTCAAAGCAAAATTTTGTATTGAATGCCTAAAAGATAGCCTTTCTCAATATGGCTATGGGTACTTCAAATCAAGTTGGTATTACGACATTATTTGTGGTGTGCATCACGCTCCACTGCTCATAATGAATACATCAAATAGCATCGAAAGTAATAATGCTTTCCGCCAGATTATAAGAGGAGAACTCCCTCCAAATCACGCAGTGGCTGAGGCCAAGCATAAAGAGATGAACTTATATTCTGATGATATTTTTCATAGTTATACAACCCCTTGCCTTTTGGAATTAGCAACAGCCAAGTTAAGGTTTTTTGTTGCTGATTACTTCAGAGCGGATCAAAGTTTGTTTGATGCAATACTGAATTCAATAATGACGCGTTTAGAGAAAAGGTTACTTTATTCGACTGGAGAACCTAAGAAAGCAAAGTTTAGAGATGTTGCAGAGGGTTTTAGACGATTACAGGAAAAAGAGTATGCGCCTGTTATTGCATTTTTGAATGATTCAGTAGAAATCACTCAAGGGATGATGGGAATAAAGTCATTTGGTTCAATGCGATTTCCGGCTCTTACCCCAACTGACAGAGATTGTAAAAAGTGTACTGTCAGTAATAAGCATTGTGCTTTATCTCCAGTCATTGGCATATTTTTAAACCCTCAGAGAGTGGATCTTAGTGAGGGGAATTATTGCGATAGAGTTAATGCTGCGTATCGTCGGTCAGACTATCGTAGAGTTGAATTTAAGGTTAGAAATAGAACAGATTTTTTAGAGGCTGATAGATTTACGTTTTGAAGTAACTCTAATGAACTATGTGAGCTTTTAGTAGTAATGAGTATGATAGTTAAGGTTTTTTGATTACCTACTTCCCTAGTTTGATAACGCAAGTTTTGTTGCGCAGCTTGCATTTGGGGGAATGGTCTCTTTTTAACTGCAATAGACTATAAGTAACCATTTTCCGTGTAGATTGAAGTGGCACGGAACAGCGAGTATCTTTGGTTATTCATATAGCGACATTACTGGTGTTTGCATTGGAGTTTGAATATACAAGAGGTGGCCTAAGAGGGCTGCTGAGCCAGCATAAGTATCTACTCATTATAGATATAGAGCATACCTGCACAGAAGACGGCTCCGTTCCCGCCAACGAAAGAGAGATAATAGAAATTGGGGCAGTATTAGTTTCCACAGATACTCTATGTATAGCTAAAGAGTTCAATAGATTAGTGCGCCCTGTAAGACATCCAGAATTGAGTGCCTTTTGTACTAACCTTACGAGGATATCTCAATCACTTCTAGCTAACCAAGATATTTTTAGTCAAGCTTTCCGGTTGTTTGAGGCGTGGTTGCCTGCAGATAATGACTATGTCTTTTGTTCTTGGGGATCTTATGATTTAACTCAGATAAACATAGATTGTGATTTTCACAGACTTCCAGAGTATAAGCCTTCAACCGTAGTTAATTTAAAGAAAGCCTTCGCTAAAACTCAAAGGATTAAGCCTCAGGTTGGGCTAAAGAAAGCCTTAGAGATATCAGGTACTACTATTGAAGGAACTCACCACAGAGCGTTAAGTGACGCTCTGAATACAGTAAAGCTACTTTCATTTATTTTTGACGAAAACAACTTGATTGAAAGGTGAATATTTTTAATTGAATGTCCTAAGGCGCTAAGGCGCTAAGGTGTAGATGACCAATAAATCTGAGGCCTCACACTTTTTGCACTCAAAAAAACAAGAAATCCCACACTTTTTACACCCAAAAAATCCGAGACTCAATTGCTTAACGATCTTGGTGACATTGATGGTTAGTATCGTGATTCAAGTGACTCTAATCCACACAACTCCTTGAGCCAAGTAAAGCACTAACAGATCTTCTCACCAACTACGAATAACACTGTTAAGTAATTTAACTAATGTCAGTGATTGGGGGTAAGGTGTTTAAATTCAATTAACTCAGATGCTTGTAATGGTTGTTTTTTAAATTCACTACAATTCACCACGACTTGATGAAAAGTATACCTAATCGATAACTAGCAACTTAGCAGTTTTTAAAAGTGTCCATGCGAAAGTATTTTTGTCTAGGTACGTTTTACCGTGGACAGCCTAATACGTTATGTAACCCTCCCCTAAAATCGTCTCATGCATAATTAGAGTTCTCCCGGGACACTGAAATATCAAGGAGAACAGCAATGAATAAATCACGCTACACCGAAACTCAGATAATTAAGATCCTGAAAGAAGTTGAAGGTTGGTAAGCCCCTAATTTCTGCGACACTTAACGATGTTGGTGATATTGATGTTTAGCATCGTTATTCAAGTGACTCTTTAGTTTTGCTATTCCTTAAATAGTATATAAGCGTTTTATAAGCTCTATATAAGTGGTTTATAACTTAGCGGCGCTCTTCTTGTTGGTTCTATGTCTGGATCTTGATTTTTTTAGTCTTTTATCGCTGTTAGTGAGTTAGATTTAACTTCTAAACACTAATTAGACATCCATTGTATAAGTGTGGGTTTTTCTTATCTTTATGTATTTAATGTAAAAATATAATATGTGATAAGTAAATTATAAGTTATTAAGGCCTTTGTTTTGCGGTTTTTATATGCAAAGCTATCCATAAATTAATGGAACCATGTGAGAACTTAAATGGACAATAAAAATGAAATTCTATTTCCCATAGATGCTTCAGAAAAACATCCGTATACCAAGGAGGTTATTGAGTTGGCTGAGCGGTCTGGTATTAGCATTACTAAGATCGGTGAGATATTGAGTTGGTCTCAATCTTATGTGAGCCAGTTAAAGTCGGGAAAAGGTAAGGCAAAAGTTAGTGACCTAGAGCCTTTAATAAGTCTGTTGTCACCTAGGTTGCCGGGGGATAGGTTTTATAATTATACCGTCTTTCGAGAGGCTAAGCCGATATTACCGAGTGATTGGGAGCAATTAGTGCTTATGACAGGTCTAGTCGCTGAATCAGAACAAACGAAAGAAGGGCGCTATCCTCTTGGTGACGATGATATTGACACTATTGAAAAGCACCATCAACAAGTCGTTGAACAGTTGGACGAAAATGGTGAAGCATATCGTTCATTCAATACCTATAACTCTCCTGTTAATACTTTTAAGAGAAGTAAAGATATTGCAGAAAGAATGAGGGAAAGCTTAGAAACTTATCAAGCTGAGAGGAAAACACAGTTTGATAGGCAGGCTGAAAGAGATGAAGAGCTTAAGCGATGGACAACTCAAATTCTGGACTCTTTACCTTCAGTTGACGGCTTATCAGATCAAGCGGCTGAAATAGAAGATGCATTAATTCGTTACATTAAGCCAAGGTATGAGCAAGAAAATGAACATGCAAATATTAGCAGCTATGAATATGGTAAAACTGGACTGGTAAATGTATGTAGAGAAGCTGCCTATGCTCTGAATTTACCATCTTTAGTTAGTGACTATAAGCAAGAAGATTACCTAAGTTCTAGTGAATCTGATCAAGTTTCGGCACCAGCAGAGCATGCAAAACGACTTTTAGATAAATTAGAATCATATCAAAAGAGTTTTGAAGAAAATCAGCTGGATAAGCAACACAGATTCAGATTGAAAGGGTTATTTAAAAAGTACTGTTTAACTAAAATTAAGGACATAAAAATTGCTGATCCTAGGAGCCTTCCATCATGGGGTTCTTATGGACAAGAGTTATTTGGTGGAATGGTTAGGAAAGTTTATCGTGATATAAATACTCCCCCTTATGAAATTAATCTTAGTGAAGCATTCGAGCAGTGGGCTAGTGAAATTGAGTACGACGTTGATGAAGAAACTGTGCAAATTTGCGGAAAAGTCTTTCATTCTGAAGCGCTCGGGGATGGTCAGCTTACTATCCATGAATTAAATTCAAGAAAGTTTGTTTACCTTATAGTATTCCCATGTAAAGAGCTGAATCGTCAAGTCACTTTGCTCTCAAATCAACTCTCAGCAATAGAGCTTTTAGAACATATTAAGATTGAGGCTGAAAGTTTGAATTGGACTGAGCAACTTCCCACTTCGCTGTTAAAAATCAAAAGCTCTTTAAGCCAAAATGGTTATAGAGTTCAGGGTATTAGAGCCGTCTATTAATTAGGAAGCCTGCTTTGGCAGGCTTATTTAACAAGGAATGTGAAAATGATGGATTTAACTTTTGCTGTATTAGTTGACGGCGAAAATGCTTCGCAAGCTCAATATTCGTCCATGCTTGAGGAAGTAGAGAAGCATGGCACAGTAGCGATTAAGTGGGTCTATGCTGATTGGACATCTAGACAACAAAGTGGCTGGCAAGACGTTCTTCATGAAACAGCATCAAGCCCTAAGCAGCAATTTCATTACGGTAAGGATGCTGCTGATCATGCTTTAGTTATGGATGCAATTGAGTTGATTAGCAATAACCACCGAATTAATGGAATATGCATCGTATCAAGTGACGGTGGGTTTTATAGTTTAGCACAACGAGTTCGTGAGAAAGGCCTACATGTGATGGCTATCGGTAAGGAAAACACTCCTGAAAGATTCAGAAAAGCTTGCCATAATTTTGTGTTTACGAAGAATCTTTCAGACTCTACAGTACGCTTAAGCCACCAAGATTTAAACGTGCTTTTGGTTGATTCCTATTTACGATGTGCTGAAAGCAATGAACCTGTCTATCTTGGTGATATGGGGAAGATGCTCAAAATGTTTGACTCATCCTTTGACCCTAGAAACTATGGTTTCGTAAGCTTAAAGAAACTAATCAAAGATAAAGCAGAGCTTTTCAATATAGTAGATGAGCGGAGCGATAGATGCTTCATTGCGATGCACTCAAATATAGCTTCACAAGCAGGTGCTCGTTTGGAAGGTGTTATTCGTAAAATGGATACCAGTAGAGAGTTTGGCTTTATTACTTCAAATCATGGGGATTTTCACTTTAGCTTTAGCGAAGTGATGAATATTGCTCACTTACATGTAGGCGCAAGAGTTTGCTTTAAAGTACCAAGCGCAGGGGCACAAACGGATTTATCAGATGGTCAATGCCCAACAGTCAGTAATGTGAAATTGAAAAAGTAGAAGCAAAGCAGGTTAACGGGCCAACTTTATTGGCTCGTTTTCCTCTTACGGGCCAACTCTATTGTCACCACACAGTAACTTGTTGTTTTGGAGTAATAAAGTTGCTATTCTTAGCACGCAAGAATTCTATCAGCGCGCACTACAAATACACTTCTGAGCGCGCTAAAGCGAACTTGCCTCGTATCGACCGCAACATAAAAAAGAGTACTTAGGTGCTCTTTTTTGCTATCTACAGCCACATAAAAAAGAGTTAAATAATAACAACTAACATGCTTGATTAGTCATCAATTCCGCGTATCTTGGATGGGTAAGTATTAAGTTTGGTGCAGATTCTTAAGGATGGTAATTGTGCGCATACTGATGATGATTTCTTTGCTGTTGACGCTGACGGCGTGTGACAACGGCGCCAAAAATGTAGCGCTTGGCAGCCTTGAGCGGCAACGTATCGCCCTAACGGCGACAGCCAATGAAGTGGTCGTGGCACTTCCGGTGGCGCAAGGCAGCATGGTGAGTAAAGGGGCTGTGCTGGTGCAGCTAGATGATACATTACAAAAAGCTCAGGTCTCTAAGGCGCTTGCCGATGTGGCACAAGCCAATGCAAATTATCAGAAGCTACTTAAAGGTGCCCGTGAGGAGGAGATTGCAGCCGCTAGAGCGAATGTGTCTGGCGCGCAAGCAACGCAGCAAGAGAGTGAAGCCAATTACCGCCGAATTGCTAGCATGGCAAAAGATAACTTAGCCAGTCAATCCAACCTTGACCGCGCACTGGCAAATCGGGATTTAGGTAATGCCAATCTTGAGAATGCACAGGAGCATCTGCGAGAACTGCTTGCAGGCTCGCGAGTCGAAGATATTCGTTCTGCCGAGGCAAATTTAGCAGCTGCTGAGGCCGTATTACTGGGTGAGCAAAAAAAGCTATCAGACTTAACCATCAGGGCGACCCGTGACGGTATTCTTGATAACCTGCCGTGGAACTTAGGCGAGCGTGTCACTTTAGGGAGCCCACTGGCTGTGGTGTTAGCCGGTAAAGCCCCTTTTGCTCGCATTTATGTACCCGAGCCATATCGAGTCAAAATCAATATCAATGACAGCCTATTAGTCCATGTTGATGGTATTGATGATCCCATTGAGGGGCGTGTACGCTGGATTGCTAACGAGCCTGCCTTTACTCCTTACTATGCGTTAAACCAAGAAGAGCGCTCACGGCTGATGTACCTTGCAGAGGTACAACTTCCTGATAGCTCGGCCTTATTACCCAGTGGTGTTCCTGCTCAGATCGAGATGCCATGAGCATGTCGGTCATCAAAAACAACCTGTCGGTTAACAGGAACAACAATCCGGTCATCAAAACTAAAGCTTTATGCCGTGACTTTGGTAGCTTAAAGGCGATTCAAAATCTTGATTTTGAGGTTGAGAAAGGCCAGATTTATGGCTTTCTCGGCCCCAATGGTTGCGGTAAGACCACGGCTATTCGCATGTTAACGGGCTTGTTATTACCGACCTCCGGTGAGATTGAAGTGCTAGGGCTGAAGTTGCCTCAAGATGCTGAAAAATTACGGTTAAAAATCGGCTATATGACCCAGAAATTTTCTCTATACGATGATCTAACTGTTAAAGAAAATCTGAAATTTATTGCCAAAATATACGGCCTATCCCGTCGTGAGCAAACCGCACGTATTCAAGAGTTGCTGCATACCTATGGCTTAAATGAAAAAGCCGATCAACTTGCTGGCAGCATGAGCGGCGGGCAAAAGCAGCGGTTGGGTTTAGCCGCTGCAACCATGCATAAACCGGAGTTACTGTTCCTCGATGAGCCGACCTCAGCAGTCGATCCTGAGAATCGGCGTGATTTTTGGGAGAAGCTGTTCGATCTGTGTGAACAGGGCACTACTATTTTGGTGTCGACTCACTATATGGACGAAGCTGAGCGCTGTCATAAGCTCGCGATCTTAGAAGCGGGCGTGAAACGCGCCGATGGCTCGCCCGACGAGCTGATGCACAATATGGGCGCACAGGTAGTAGAGGTTGAGTCGAGCGACTTGAGACAGTTAAAGCAAGTGCTAATGGCGCTTCCAGAGGTGATAAGCGCCGCGCAATTAGGCTCTAGATTAAGAGTCTTAGTTAAAGACAGCTGCAGTGACCCTATCGGTTTATTGTCTGAGCAGAGCCCACTTTCTTTAAGTGCTGTGAATATTGTCAGGCCTAGTCTTGAAGATGTATTTGTTACCTGTACGGGGCTGGGGCGCCAATGAAGACTCTGTATCGGTTACAGGCGATTGTGATGAAAGAGCTGACTCAGCTCAAACGCGACCGAATGACCTTTGGTATGGTGGTGATGATCCCACTTATTCAGTTGATGCTATTTGGTTACGCCATCAATACCAATATTCGCGATATCCCTGTTGGTGTGGTTGATCAAAGCCAAACCGCGTTAAGCCGTGTATTAATTCAAACCGTAAGAGCCACTCAGGTGGTGAAGTTTACTCAGCATTTTTATGATGCCAAGAGCGCTCATGCTGCAATCGCACGCGGTGAAGTACGCGCGGTATTGATGATCCCCAATGATGTTAGCCAACGTTTGGTACGTCACCGAACGGTAGGATTAGGCACGCCTCCTTCAAGCGATGAGGAAACCAGTCGCCCTGTGGCACAGTGGATCGTCGATGGCTCCGATACCATGGTTGCTGCGGCAATAAAGGGCTTGCGTGCCATGCCCTTAACCGAACTGCTTGGGCAGCCGGCCAATCGTACAACGCCCACCTTTGAGGTCGCGCTGTTTTATAACCCTGAGCAGCGCACTGCGGTGAATATTGTACCTGGACTGGTGGGGGTAATTCTAACGATGACCATGATTATGTTTACCTCTGCAGCCATTGTGCGTGAGCGTGAACGTGGCAACTTAGAGATGCTAATTACCACACCGATTCGTCCTATAGAGCTGATGCTGGGTAAAATCATTCCCTACATGTTTATTGGCATCTTGCAGGTCATTATTATTCTGGGGCTAGGTTACAGTATTTTTAATGTGCCAATGAATGGCAGCCTATTACAGCTAGCGAGTGCTACGTTACTGTTTATTATGGCAAGCTTAACCTTAGGCTTGGTCATCTCGACGATTGCTAAGAGTCAGCTGCAATCGATGCAGATGACCATTTTTGTGCTTCTGCCGTCGATTCTTTTATCCGGATTTATGTTCCCTTATGAGGGCATGCCTGTGGCGGCGCAGTATATTGCTGAAGCGCTGCCGGCGACCCACTTTATGCGACTTATTCGGGGCGTGGTACTGCGAGATGTTGAAATTATCGATATGACTTATGACGTGACTTGGTTGGCGATTTTTACCGTGATAGGGCTGATTATTGCATCGATGAGGTTTAAAAAGAATTTAGGCTAATAATAGCTTTAAGCTAAATATGTGTATGAATGGATATTTACCACCTATGCATATTAGCGGTTAATTTTCGCCTATGTGTGAATAAAGCGTGATTACTTATTTTAAGCGCTAGTTTTAAGAGCTAGTTTTGAACGTGATTTTTGACTGTTAGTCTCGATAATGAGTTTATTGTTAGTTTTACAGTTGGCGGGGTAATTAATGTGAGAGACAGCTGTTTTTAAATATTAATTATGTTTTAGGCTAAAAATAGCAATTAAATACGAAAGGTAGCTTTTAATACAGAGGCTTTTAAAATTGAAATTTGAGGTGATATTTGCAGGAATAAGGAATGTCGCCGCGAGAGTCACCAGAGTATGAGTGGTAATGACATTCAGCACGGCGCTATGTTCAGTTGTAGCCAAGAATGTAGCTTGAGGTTTCATCCTCCTGTTCGTCTGAAGGAATGCTTTCTTCGACAAGCATCGCCTCGACAAGAGCGGAACCCTTTTCGTTGGTTTTAGAGTGAATAAATTCATTTTGAACATATTTGTTAAACAAGTGTTTTTCCATCATCAAATCCTCTGGGTTATTTAGCGCGTATCTCTATGTATAGTTTAAAAATAACAATTTGAAAGTTTTAATAAATAAATTATTGGGTATTGGTTAGAATTTAATTTTATATTTATATGACTAAGTTATTATTCAAATGATTGTTTAAATAATTGGATCAAGATGAGAACCTTATTAATTGTATTGTTAGCAGCGATATTAAGTGCCTGCTCAAGTGCTCCTCCTCAATCTGCCTCCTCGGGTAAAGCTCAGCAGCTATCGAGTGAAAAACAGATAAAAAACCAATTAATACAAATGCATCGAGAATGGAAAGGTGTGCCTTATCGCTTAGGTGGTATGAGTAAGAAGGGCATAGATTGCTCTGGATTTGTGGTGCAGACATATCAGAGCCGCTTTGGTGTGCAACTACCTAGAACCACAGAAAAGCAGAAAGATATCGGTAAAAGCGTCAGTAAGAGTCAGTTGCGTGTGGGGGATCTGGTTTTTTTCAAAACGGGCTGGAGTACACGCCATGTGGGGATTTATATAGGTGACTCGCAATTCTTACATGCGTCCACGAGTCAGGGAGTGATGATCTCTAGTTTAAATAACAGTTACTGGAAGCAAAAATATTGGTTATCGAGAAGGCCGTGATCGATTATTCCAAAGCGCTAACCAGCATGAGCTAGCACTTTGGAAGCTTAGATCTAGCGCTTTAGAAGCGACGTCCCACAGAAAGTAGTAATTGATCCCAGTTTAAAAATCCGTATTCAATAAACACGTTCCACTCATCCTTAGGGCCAAAATCGTACACCATACTGAGCGACATATTGTGACTTTCAGAGCTGACTAGGTGGACGTCATAATCTATGTTAATCCCGCCAGGCCTGCCGAGTAACGGGACGTTGAAGTCGTAACTTCCACCAATTTTTTGGTTAATCATCTGGTAGTTGTAACCGACTAAGAAGGCGAGCTTATCGCCGCCGACATCGTATCTTTGCCCCATACGCACTGAGCCGATATAGGTTTGAATCGTGCTGTCGGTGGTGGTGGTCCAAGAGTTGGTAAAGGCGGCCACACCGGTAAAGATAAACGGATGCATACCCGGGATCACTTCGGCTTGCCCTGCCAGCACCGCACCTAAACCTAAGTTATAAGCCGTATATTCGATAGGGATAGGTAGCACCATATCGATGCCGCCATTACCTAAACCTTGGGCGTTGCTTAAGTCCGCCAGAATGTTTTTGTGCCCCTTGGTATAACCAGCAAGGCCATATACGTTAAGAAATGGCAGTACCCAGGCATCGGCTCTAAGCTGAATGCTTTCGTCTTCCCCGGTAATAATCACATCGTCAGCGGGGATCACAACATTGGCGTTGAGCTTGTTCAGCCAGCCGCTGCCTGCGAGGCCAAGATTGAAGTTGTCTTTGGCGTCATAAGCAACTGACTGCTTGTTGTAGTAGATATTGAAGCCGACAGGGATGGGCAGTTCATAACCTAACTCACGAGCTTTATCGCCCCAGATAGGCAAATGGCTCCAGTGCGCGGGCTGCTGGCGTTCAATGTCTGTGGTGTCGCTGTTGGCCCACACATTAAAGGTGATGGCATTAAGTAGCATCACAATAACAAGGTGTTTGTTCATTTTTATCAATCTCAGAAATCTATTTAAAAGGCTTCGGTAAAGGTAAGGTAGAAACCGCTGTCATCATCGCTAAAGCCGAGATCGACACGCACGTTCATCCTAGGTTGCAATTCATAGCGGTAGCCAAAGCCATAGCTATATAGCAGTTTTTCGTACAGCTGGGTGTCTGTTCCTGCAATGGATCCTACGCCCGCCCAAAGGGTGGCGCCATGCGCTGACAGTTCGCCGTTGTCACGCAAGAAGGTGTGGCGATATTCCAGGGTGTGTTCGATAGCAGACTTATCGCGGTATCGCCCTTGGTAGAGGCCACGTAGCGAAGACTGTCCACCTAGAGATGGCAGATCATAGTAAGGCACATCGCCTTCACTCCACTGATAAGCATTGTAAAAAGCCAGCACTCGCCCTAACGCTACAGTGAGGTAATAGCGATGATCGAGTAAGATTTTTTGATATTGGTTATCGCTACCAAAGCCAGAGTTGTAGTTGATATATTCAACATTCAGGTACTGACCCTGCCAAGCGTTTACTGTGACATCACGGCTGTCATAATTGATTGAAAAACCCAAGCCTACCGACAAAGGCTTATCTTTAAATTGTTGAAAATTGTCATCAGCAATTGCTGTTGGCGGCAAGCTATTTTGGTCTGGCTCGAAGTAATTGACTCGCAGCGCCGGGCCAAAGTAAAAGCCGTAATCGCTCTTAAAGTCTAAGTTGGCATGATAGGTCAGTGAAGTTTTATTCAGTAGGGTATCGTCAGATGCTGATTGCTGTTTGCCTGCGTCATAACCCACTCCCCAGAAGTTTTCACTTTGGCTGGCCAATACAAATAGTCCGTTGTAGCGAATATCATCGTTATCAAAAAACAGGTTTTGTCTTGAGCGTAAGCTGTAGCCGAGGTCGCCATCGCCTTTATTGGCAATACCAAAAAGTGACACGCTTGAGCGCTGCAAGTCACTCTGTTCTCGCTCAGTTTTGAAGGAATACAGACCGCCGAGGGCGAGCATTAAGCCGTTTTCCGGTGTGAATGCGGGTCCACCTAAAACATCGAACATGGCTAAGCCGTTTTTAGCGATATGGCTACGCTTGGCATAATCAAGATCGGTTTGTGCTTTGTCGATTTCATCGCATGCTAGATCGTTTTGGCACTCATCAGCTTGATGGTTGAGGTCGTCCATGGCTTGTTCATAAGCTTGGCTGCGCTGCTCGGCTTCATCCTGACTGTGAAAAAATGGCAGTTCGCTATTTTTAGTCGGTAGATCTAGCTGGGTTTGAGTGGCATTGGCGAGATTGCAAAGAAGGATAGTTGCTAACGCTAGACAGGCGCGCAATAAGCCTTGTGTGGTGTTCAAATAGTGTCCCCTGACATGGTGTGAATTCAGCTGAATTCGAGTAGGCGCAAGAGTACGGTAGAATTTATCGAAAACAAGTATTACTCAGGGCGGAATATCAAAAAGATTGCGACCCATATCTCGTTTGCAGTAAATGGTTTTCATTGTGTTGCTATTGTGAGCGGACATGGGGTGTTGGAGGGTGAATAGCCAATAAATCATGACGTCGCAGTTTTTGCATTTAACCCAATATTTTTCGAGTTTAATTAGTTAACTTTGTGCTACTTTAACGCCAGACTATAGAGACGCTAACGTTCACGATAAACTAAGCCAAGTTTATCTAAGATCAGATTGAAGGAACAGAGAATGAGCAAAGCTAAAATCGGTATTGTTACGGTAAGTGATAGAGCCAGTGCGGGGATCTATGAAGATATCTCTGGTAAGGCAATTATCGATGTTCTTAACGAATACCTCACGTCTGAGTGGGAACCTGTTTATGAAGTGATCCCTGATGAACAAGATGTGATTTCAGCGACGCTGATTAAGATGGCTGATGAGCAAAACTGTAGCCTTATTGTCACCACTGGTGGCACAGGACCTGCTAAGCGCGATGTGACTCCTGAAGCGACTGAAGCTGTGTGTGATCGTATGATGCCTGGTTTTGGTGAGCTAATGCGCGCCGAGTCGCTTAAGTTTGTACCAACAGCCATTTTATCGCGTCAAACAGCAGGCCTACGTGGTGACTCGCTTATTGTTAACTTACCGGGTAAGCCAAAGTCGATTCGCGAGTGTTTGGATGCCGTGTTCCCAGCGATTCCATACTGCATCGACCTAATGGACGGTCCTTTCTTAGAGTGTGACGAGTCGGTTATTAAGCCGTTCAGACCTAAAGCTAAGTAAAGCAAGGCCACAGGTTAGTTGGAAGTAGGGCTAAGTGAGCGTGTTTCGATGCACGCCCCTACTATTCCAACTGCATTCTCATTACCCTCTCAACTATCTACACGCATATAGCATCCTTCTACTAATCACACAGATCTTTATTAATCATTCGTACTTGTAGAGCTATGACTTATCATGGTTTTTACATCTTTTCACAAACTTTTAGCTTCTTTGGCTGTTTTTTTGGTCAGTCAGTTGAGTTTAGTTGCATTACTCTGGAGTTAATTTCGCCTGCGCGCGATAAATCATAAGGAGTTGTGAAGATGGGCGTGTTCGCTTCGTGGACTATTAAACGAAAATTGATGGCTGTAATGCTGGTCTTTGGGTTAACTGGTGCTGTAATTTTTACTGATGTGGTAGTCAGTACTGCAGAAGTTGAACAGCGATTTAATGAGTACGATCAAGCTGGAGTTAAGAGCCAAGAGTTCATCTTGTCTATTAATCGCGACATGAATTACGTCTCTCGCTTATCTCGTAGCATTATGCTCGGCGATGATTTCAATAAGAATTACAATTTGCTTGAAACCCGTATTCAAGATATCTACCGTCATTTTGAAAACCTAGAATCTTCATTAAGCAAAATGAGCAGCACTGAAGATAGGCAAGAGCTCAGTCAATTAGCTCAAAATTCTAAGCAAGCTACAGAGGCATTTCTTGAAGATGGTCGTGCACGTATGTTGGCATTGCAATCTGTTGAGCGCACACCAGAGCGATTACAAGTTGCTTGGCAAGAGTACCGTAAAGGGGCAAGTCCATTTGCGAATAAGGCCAGAACGACCTTTAAATCTTTAGCGGACTCAGTAGAAAATGCACGCAATCACATACAAAATGCCGCATTGACGTCTATGTCGAATATGCGATTGCAATTAATTGGTTTCACTCTAGGTTGTTTTGGTATTGCAGGGCTCATTCTGTTGTTTGTTTCGCGTGCTATTTTGCGTTCTATTGAAGATATGAAATTCTCTATTACGTCAATCGAGGCCGAGTCGGATCTTACTCGCCGAATTAAAATCACTTCCCAAGATGAACTCGGTCAACTATCTCGCTCTTTTAACTTAATGCTAGATAAGTTCCAAACGAGTTTACAAGGGGTGGCAGAGACCTCATCAGCGCTCGCTGAATCCTCTCAAGGTATGGCGGAGATAACTGCTGATGCAGCTAACTCGGTACAAACTCAGCGTGACGAACTAGAGATGGTAGCAACGGCCATGAATGAGATGACGGCAACCGTGGTTGAAGTGGCTAAAAATGCCAATGATGCTGCTGATGCCGCGGCGCAAACTGATGGCCAGTCTCAGGCGGGCTTAGCCGTTGTGAATAGTACGGTTGAGGCGATTGAGAGCTTAGCTGTGGGTATCGAGCGCGCATCGCAAGTGGTGAAAGATTTAGAGCATGATAGCCATCAAATCGGCTCTATTTTGGATGTGATTAAAGGCATTGCCGAGCAAACTAATTTGTTAGCGCTCAATGCTGCGATTGAGGCGGCGAGAGCGGGTGAGCAAGGGCGAGGCTTTGCGGTCGTTGCTGATGAAGTGAGAACCTTGGCGAGTCGTACTCAAGAGTCGACAGAAGAGATCCAGGTCATGATAGAGAAGCTACAAGGCGGTGCTAAGCTTGCAGCGAGTGCGATGTCCGATAGTCGTCAATATGTCGATGATAGCGTAAGTCATGCCCGCGGTGCGGGTGAGGCACTACAAAGTATCGTCAGTGCGATTGCGACCATTACCGATATGAATACTCAAATTGCCACAGCAGCCGAGGAGCAAAGTACGGTATCTGAAGAGATAAATACTAATATCGTTAATATCAGCCACGCGGCAGAGCAAACTGCCAATGGCACGAATATTAGCTCTCAGGAGAGTGAAAACTTAGCCCATATGGCTAAACGCCTGTCTGTGTTGGTACAAGAGTTTAAAATCTAACTGTCATCCAGTATCGGTCTCTCTTTTCTGAGGGGCCTACTGGCGTGGGTAGGTAAATGATTACCTGCACTGTCGATATTAGCCACCTTTACGGGCAATAATATAAGCGCTGTAGCCCGTTAGCAGCAGTAGGCTAGGGATTGCAATGAAGTGGGCAAACAAGTTCGGTTCGGTGCTGAAATTAAGCCAAAGCAACAAACCCCAGCTTGGGAGTAAGTAGCTCAAGCTTAACACTCATGACTGCTGTTAATTGTCGCGAATGGCGACAGCATAGGCTTAGAACTAGCCTTATTAACCTATGAGTATGGTAATTGAAGCAAGCAATTACAGTGAGTTGATGGTCGACTTCAGATCGTAGCTGCTGTCAGTCACAATTTTTTCAAGCACTTCTACCCGCTGCTCTAAATGTCGGTTCTGTTTACGCAGTAACTCAAGTTCGTTGTTAGTGATCTCTGAGCTGGTGATTTTGCGCGACTTTAAATAATGTTTAAAGGCTTCACCCGCAGTAGCAATGGCGACAATAGAGATAATCAAAATAATAAGAGGTAAATCCATAGCGATGTTCCTTAGGTTTGAGAGTGTTCCATTTTTGACTGCTAGCGTTAACTTTTAGCCTTATCCCGATTCGCATATTTATCAACGGCCTTGCCAGTTACCGCCCAAACCATCACGCCACCCCATGCAATCAGTGAAAAACCCGCCGGGATACAGGCGAGTAAAATAAGTTTGAAGTGCTTGCGGTTAAACACTAATGCCAGCATGGCGGGTAGAAACCAAATAACCACTACCACAACAGCAAGCATTGCCATAAAAGCATAGTTATCACTGGCTAAAATGTTATCAATAAATTCCATTTTTATTTCCTCATTCCTTAAAGAGTCATTTAAATCTGTAAGGGCTCTACGGGTATAAACTCCCCGTAAAGCCCAGTAACTTTCTGTTATAAACCAAACACAATCTTCTCGCTCTTTAGTGACTTCTGCATACCTACAGCAAGACTTAGGGCGATAGCCAAGGTTAGGGCGGATGACACTGCTAGCTGCATCATTGGTAGCTCGCGGCCTTTAATAAACTCAATTAGTGCCTGTAGCTGGCCTGAAACCGGTAACCACTGAATTGTTTCTGGTGCAATATTGTAGCTAGCTGCCATGGCTAACATCATAGGCACCATCAACACGATAGTGATGTACGACTGCGCCTCCTTAAAGCTCTTAGCCATAAAGGACACAAATAGCTGTAAACAAGCTGCCATAATTGCGACTGGCGCACCAACAACAATCATCATCAGAATAAAGTTAATGTTTAAGCTCACGGCAAAACCTAACTCTTGCCAAGGTACAAAGGCGTAAGCGAATTTAGAGACGATGAGCGTGAGGACGAGCCCCACCATGGCAAATACCGTCACAGCGGCAATCTTAGCAATCACGATTTCCCAGGTCGAAACCGGATGGCTTAGCAGTAAGGCTAACGAGTTACGCTCACGTTCACCGGCACTGGTGTCGATGGCGAGGTTCATGCCTGAGATAAATACCGCGTAGATCATGGTCATGGTGGCTAGGCCTAAGATCATGCCGGCCTTTGAATCTGGCGTGGCTTCATCTTCAACATTGAGCTTAATGGGTTGCATTACTCTAGGATCGATACCGCGGGCGATAAGGCGAAGGCTGCCCATTTCACCACTATATTCTTGTAAGCTCTTCTCTAATCGACGAATCGAGATCTGCAGTTTTTCATTTGACGCATCGGCAACCAGTGTCACTTCAGCGCTAAGCCCTTTGGCCATATTGGCTGCATAGTCATCACTGATGATGAGCTGAATGTCCTTAGTGTCTTCGTTATCACCTTGAGAGATCCCACGGCTCGATAGAAATTTAACCAGATCCGGTGCACCCTGTGCGTTGGTCATTTTTATATTAAGATCTTCAGGGCTAGTCAGCTGACCAATTAACAGAAAAAACATACCGCACATAAGCAGCGGTGCGCCAATCGCGTAATAAAGCCCTGCCATTACCGAGCGTTTATCGCGAGCCGCGTCGATCAGCTCTTTGCGAACCATTGAAATAATTTTGTTACTCATTGAGAAATCCTTTTATCGCCAGTATTAAGCGGCTATGCCTTCATCAGTACCAATCAATTGAATAAAGGCATCTTCGAGCGAGTCCTTACCGGTTTGCTGGCACAATGCTTCTGGGCTACCAATGGCAACCACTCGGCCTTCGGCCATCACTATCACCTGGTCACAAAGTGCGGCGACTTCTTGCATCACATGGCTTGAAAACAGCACGCAATGGCCTTGGTTTTTTAGATCACGCAAGATGTCGCGCAGTACACGGGTACTCATAACATCAAGGCCTCGCGTTGGCTCATCGAGAATGATATTGGTTGGCTGGTGGACAATGGCTTGTGCCAATGCCGTTTTCATTCTTTGGCCCTGAGAAAAACCTTTGCACTGTCTATCGGCGATATCAGCAAGGTGTAATCTATCGATAACCTTGCTGGTGGCTAGCTTTGCTTCTTTACGAGACAGGCCGTTAAGTTCGGCAAAGTAGCTAATATATTCCCGCGGGGTTAAGCGCTCATACAAACCAAATGGGTCAGGAAATAAACCCAATTGCTGTTTGGCGGCAACGGGTGATACCGCGATATCGATACCATCAATTTCTGCATTGCCGTTATCAGGCTTTAAAAGGCCAAACACGGTGCGTAAACAGGTGGTTTTCCCCGCGCCATTTGGGCCCAATAGACCAGTGATCTGGCCATCTAGCGCTGAAAAGCTTAAATCATTTAGCGCCTGCACATCTCCGATGCGTTTTGATAAATTTGATACTTGTATCATGGTGGCTTCCTTACTTATTCAGGGCTGTTTGTTTGTCTGCTTGTTTAATTGTTTGTTCGTCTATTTTTTCATCTTTTTGCTTAGTACTGTCACTAGGAATGGCTTCTACTGTGCTGGCATTGAGATAGAAGTTGCGGCGAATATCTTCCTGTAAGCACTTAGCATCTAGCTCTGCTACAGAGCCTTGCTCAACGAGCTCTGCAATAAGGTCATTACCACAAGACTGGTAAGCCACGCCGTGAGTCGCATAAGGGGCGACAAAGTGTTTAGCATTGGTTAGCTTTTCCATGGCAAGCTCTCCCCAGCTTGGTGGCGTAGCGGGGTCTAACTCACCCGAGAGCAATAGGGTTGGGATATCACTGGCTATGGGGTCGCTAAAGCTGGCATCGACCGCAGGCATATTCCACACTGCGCAGGAGTCGGCAAAAGTTTTTAGCATCTCTTTACCAAAGTAGCTCTGGTTTGTTTTTTCGCGCAGTTCAGGCGTCAGGCGTTGCCAATCTTCGCCACATACCACAGAAGCATGCATGCCCATGGCGATACCCGCATTGTCTATGCCCATGGCATAGAGTCCTGTGATGGGTTGATAGTTACCCTTAGCCGCTTGATGAATCGCATGGGGCATGAGTGAGCGGGTGCTGGGATTGTAAAGCGCCATCCGCAACGCGCCTTTAAACTTACCGCGAGTGAGGGTCAGTTGGGTCATTTCACCGGTAAGAGGGTCTGGCACTTGGCTTATTTTTGGCGCTTGTGTTAGCTCAGCATCGACCTTTTCAAGATCGGCACTAAGCTCAGGGAATTGTGCATGACAAAGACTGTTGTTGGCGCAATCTTCGATAAGCAGATTGAATGCACGGGCAATGGCATCGCCAATAGCGAGCACACTTTGCTGCATTGGCACTACACCATCTAGGGTGACCGTTGCTAGGCTTGTCGGATAGTGACGCATATACAGCTGTGCCATACGCGTGCCGTAAGACACGCCGTATAGGTGCAGTTTTTGATAACCTAAATGTTGTCTTACCGCTTCAAAATCTTTAAGTGCACTTAGGCTGCCGTATTGAGTGACATCGGCATCAAGGCTATCTAGGCATTTTTGGGTTTCAACCCGGGTATCAAAATCACTTTCATTAACCGCCAGAGCACTTTCAAAGCCATCGCCAATACATTGCAGTGGGCTAGATTGGCCTGTGCCGCGCTGGTCGATAAGGATGACATCTTCGGTTTGGCGTACCTTGGTCAGCATGCGATCGAAACCGCGGGCATTTTCGATGGCTGATTGCCCTGGCCCGCCAGCGATTGCGAGCAAGGCTTGGTTCTTGCTACCAGGCTTGATGGCTGGCATCACCACGTAATGAATTTGGATCTGTTTGCCATCTGGCTTGGCGTAATTCTCAGGAACCGAGATAGAGCCGCATTGCATCTGCTCCGATAATCCGTCGACATAGCAAGCTTGTTGATTGTTAGGTTTTAGTTGTGCAGTGTTGGCTGATGTGTCCGCTTGAGCTGAAGGAATGAGTAGTCCAGCACCGAGTAAGATAGCCGTAGCTAAAGGTTTTTTATGCCATAGCGCGGGGGCTACTCGAGCGCGAATTTGAGAGTACATTCCATGAAGCATGATACTGATTCCTTTTTGCAATTTAGCGTATCTAAATAAGAGCCTTGTTAATGTATCAATGTCTTTATGCAGTGGCTAACTACTTTTGTTCAGTTCAATGCTCTAACTGAACAAGTACGGGAGTTAATGGGCTACAAATCATGTAGACGCTTTGGTTTGCAAAACAACGGTTATGGCGGGGAGATCTACTGCGGTGTTAATGTTAAAACAGCACTGATAATCGAGCGATCAATCAAGATGGTTAAAGTTTAATCTATTTGCTTGCGCTGGGAATAGCACAATATCGCTACAGGTGTTAATAAATTATTTTTGTTTTAATTTAGATGCTTAGCTTAAAAGACTTGCTGTTAAATAAAGGCCGCTCACATCGCAGGACGGTCTTTTTTTGTGTTTGAGTTAACAAAAATAGAGCAAAAACTCTTAGTGTTTAGAGCGTCTTCTAGTAGACTTGCCGAAAAGCGGAACACTTGTAAGCTAAAAGGTAGTTATTTTATGTCGCTCGAGCAATATCACGTAGTACGATTAATACAGCAACAGAGCCAATCACTTGGCGACGCTATTGCGCTCGAAGGATTCGAAACTGCGGCGCCTTGGCATCAAGTGAGTTGGACTCAATTCGATACCATCACCTCTAAAATTGCACGGGTGTTAATTCAGTTTGGTATTGAATCCCATGACCGCGCAGTTATTTTGTCGCAGAACTGCCCGCAGTGGACCTGTGCCGATTTGGGCTTACTCAAAGCCAAAGCTGTCGTTGTGCCTATCTACCCAACCAGCACAATGGAGCAAGCGGCTTACATTGTTAACGACGCAGCAGCAAAGCTGATTTTTGTGGGTGATGCGGCGCAGTATGCAATGGCATGTGAGCTAGCCGCCCAATGCGATAGCCTGACAAGTGTGGTGGTTTTCGACCAATCAGTTGAGTTACAAGATAAGCAAAACCATTTTTATTTGGATGAACTGCTTGCGCGTGAACTTGATGTGGCAGCAGACGCCGAACTTGAAAAGCGTTTGAACGACAAGAATTTAGATGATCTACTGACGTTAATCTACACCTCAGGCACAACGGGCGACCCTAAAGGCGTAATGCTTGATTACCGCAACATTGCCTCTATGGTGCGTCAGCATGACACATTATTACCTTTTACTCCTGGTGATGTGTCGTTAGCATTCTTACCGCTTAGCCATGTATTTGAGCGCGGTTGGAGCTTCTATGTATTGTGTCGTGGTGGCCGTAACGTATACCTGTCGAATCCAATGGCGGTAAAAGAGGCGATTGTTCAAGTTCGTCCGCACACATTATGTGTGGTGCCGCGCTTCTTAGAAAAAGTGTATAGCGCCGTACAAGATAAGGTGATTAAAGCACCTGAAATGCGCCAAAAAATGTTTACCTGGGCAATGTCTGTTGGTCATAAACAGTCTGAAGTGGGCCAAGGTCGCCATAAAGCATCGTTGGGCTTAAGCTTGCAATGGAAATTAGCCGATAAGCTGGTTTTCAGTAAGTTAAAGCAGGTGTTAGGTGGTCGTCTTAAGTTTATGCCTTGTGGCGGCGCAGCACTAGATCCAAACGTCAGTGCTTTCTTCCAAAGCATCGATGTACCTGTGCTATGTGGTTACGGCATGACAGAAACGACGGCAACGGCGACCTGTAATACCTTGGCTAACCGCGTTCCCGGTTCTAACGGCCAGGTACTGCCAGAAGTTGAGATTAAACTCGGTAAAGATAACGAAATTTTAGTACGCGGCGACACTGTGATGCGTGGTTACTACAACCGTCCAGAAGAAACAGCCGAAACATTTGAAGATGGCTGGTTGAAAACTGGTGATGCGGGTCGTATCGATGAAAACGGTAACTTGTTTATCACTGACCGCATTAAAGAGCTCATGAAAACTTCAAACGGTAAGTATATTGCGCCGCAACGTGTTGAAGGCAAAGTAGGTTGTTGCCCATTCATCGAGCAGGTAGCGATTGTTGCCGATGCGCGCAACTACGTAACCGCGTTAATTGTGCCAGCATTTGAGTCGTTAGAGGCTTGGGCAAAAGAGAAAGGCGTAAATTACGAGTCGCAGCTGGATCTATTGCGTCATAGTCACGTGGTTGAGCATTTTGAGCAGCGTCTTAAGACATTACAAAGCGAGCTAGCTGGCTTTGAAAAGATTAAGAAGTTTACCTTGTTACCCGATGCATTCTCGATGGAAGCGGGCTTAATTACCCCTACCATGAAGCTACGTCGTAAAGTGATTTATCACAAATACGCACGTGAAATCGACAAGATGTACAGCCGTTAATACGGGCTTAAGTCATCGTCATTAAGTGAAAAGGCACGCATTAGCGTGCCTTTTTTATGTCTGGAACATTTATGCCAACACCCATGGACGGATAGTGTTGGTATTTATGTCTGGAACATTTATGCCAACACCCATGGACGGATAGTGTTGGTATTTGTGTCTGGCCATAAATGTTGCATTCATTTATTGGTATTTCCACATGCAAATCTTTAATTCCAGCGCAGTTAACCGCAATTGCGTTGCGGCCCTTTTAAGCCTGCTATTTATCGGTAGAATGGAGCCGATAAAACTCTAATAATGATCTCAGCAATAACAATAACAACAAGGAATACCAGCGTGCAAGAGACTGCATTTAGCCTGACACTACAACCAAGATTTTGTGAAACTGACGCCTTAGGGCATATCAACAATACCGTTATACCGGTGTGGTTTGAGGCGGCGCGTGAGCCTATTTTCAAAATTTTCAACCCAACACAAGACTTGTCTAAGTGGAACTTGATTGTCGCGGGCTTTACCATCGGCTTTAATGCGCCAACCTACTTTGCCAGCGACGTAACGGTAAAAACCTGGGTGAGCCGTATCGGAAATAGCAGTTTTGAGTTAACCCAAAGCTGTTGGCAGAACGGCAAAAAGACCGCGGAAGCGCAAACGACCATGGTGCATTACGACTATACGAGCGAGAAAAGCCAGCCTCTAAGTGCTGATATTCGAGAGCAGTTAGCGTTGCTGACAGGCGAGTAGTGTAATGAGTATGGGCTCGTGAAAATGAGCCTTGAGTTTGAGTACGTTGTTATTTTTTGCTCAAAAACTTCTGCACGTACCAGCAGCTCGCTTCAATTTCAAAACCTTGCGATTTGGCCCATCTTAGGCCATTACGCACCAGTTTTTCAGCTAAGCCTTTGCCACGCAGCTCCGGCGGCACGTAGGTGTTGTTGAAATTACAGCGGCGAGCCGGTGAGTCAGCGCTGCTATTATCAAACAGCTCATAAGCTAATACGGCTTGCGCCCCGTCTAGGTTAATAACGAATCGACTTTCATCTACTAGGTGAACGACTTCACTCATAAAGGCTCCCATCCATTTTTTACTGATACGTGCTTTAGTAACAGCGCTAGATACTAAAGTTAAACACTAAAATTTAAACACGAAAACTTAAATATTATGCTGCCTGTTCATAGGTTTTTAAGGCATCGATTAACTCTGGCGTGAGTTTGGCTTTTTGGCCTGTTTTAAAGTTAAACATCACCACCTGCGATGAGCCAAGTGTGGTGACGGCTTTTTGGCTCAGGCTATATACACTGTAGTGCATCATGAATCGGTCATCTTTAATATCACTAATGCTAACACCAACCGTTAAGGTATCAGGAAAGGTGACCGGACGCTTATAGCGCGCTTGGTTTTCGCTAATCACAGGGCCAACTGCTGTTGTTTGTAACTCTTCCAATAAGTTAATTTGATTGAAAAAGTCGATTCTAGCTGTCTCAAAATAGCGGAAATACACCACATTATTAACGTGTTGCAAGGCATCCATTTCGCCCCAAGCGACTACAATTTGGGTGTTGATGGGATATTGCTTAAGAAAATTATCCATAATGCTCTCTAGTTGATTCGTATCAATATTTAAACGGGCGTTTAACTTTTGACCAGCATAACAGCATGTTTATCAGGCAACAAGGCAATGGATAATGCTAACTAGTATAAGTGGGGGTATATGCAAAGAATGACTAAATGGTTAGCAATCGCGTTACTGCTCAGCTTTGGGCAACTGAGTCAGGCGGCGGTAGTAAATCAATTTATTGAGGCTGAAACTCGACAAGAGCTTAGGGGATATCGATTGCTTAAAAGTATTGAGCCGCAGTTGCAACAGCTGTACTTAACTTTACCCATGCAGCACAAATTAACCGTGGTGTTTGGTTCGCAAGATGGACCATTGTTTGACCCTGAGACAATGCAAATAGAAATCCCTTATCACTTCGTCACTGAGGTGCTTAATCGCTTTACCAAAGATGAATATCAGCAAACGGGAGTAAGCCCAAAAACCGCCACTCAAGATGCTCTGCTCCATACATTAGGTCACGAGTATGGCCACGCCTATATTTACGCTAATGATGTAATCGTACTTGGGCGGGAAGAAGATGCGGTGGATACCTTGGCGACATTATTACTTATCAATGCTTTTGAACAGGGCGCAGAAATTGCGTTAAGTGCAGCTGACCTATTTGCGCTCGAAGATGAAGGCATTGATGAGCTGGCAGATGGTGATTTTAGTGATGAACATAGCCTAGATGCACAGCGATACCATGCAAGCGTATGCCTAATTTATGGTCGCAATCCTGAGAAATATGCAAGTCTGCTGGCAGGCTCTGAACAAGGCATAGACAGAGCGGTGATGTGTGAAGAGGAGTACGCTCGTCAAAGTGATAATTGGGATAGGTTAAAAAGCCGCTATTTAGCAAAATAATGCACTTGAAAGTCGGCAAATACTAAGCGTGTTTACTTATATACCCAAACGACTTGAACATGCTCATTTCAGAGGCCTTGCGCGAGTTCAATTCTAGGCGTATTAGCGTAGGAATGGTAACTCCCTTTTAAGCTAGTGCAACAACGAAGTGGGCTTGCGCAAAGCCTTCTTCGATGGGGTTTAATGCACTTTCTGCTGCGTTATTGATCTTGCTAAGGGAACAACCATTAACTGCAATCAACGCCTTGCTTAAAGCGCATTAAATTCCCACTGAACCCTGCATCTTCAGGTGGCTTGTGTATAGTAATAGAAAATGTTGGTAAATTGTTGCCAAGCGTTTATGGTATACGCTTCTTGTGCAATTAATAATGAATGGGGCCAGTTTTTTGACGGCAACAAAAATAATAACAATGCCCGCAGCTTTTCAAATCATATTGTCTTCGGTTAAGGGATTCTACCAAAAGCGAATTTCAGGCTTAGGGCAAAAGCTATCAGTACTGACTTTCGCGCAATACCTATATGTGTTAGCGGGATTAATTGCTATTTTTGCGGACTCATTTAGTTGGGTTGCTGTGTTAACTGTGTTGGCGTTAACGATAGAGCTGTTACCTATTTTTGAGCGAATTTGGCATAGCTTAGTTGGTAAAGCAGTGCTGTTGTTGTTTTATGCCGTGGTGGCTAACTTTGCTTTGAGTTGGGCCGGCGGAGTCGTCAATGATGTGATTGGGGTGTCTGCCGCGCATGTTGCTTATACTCACAATTTAGCGATTTTGCTTTATATCCCAGTATGGTTTGTGTTTATCACCGCCCTGGTTATTCTCGCCGCGCAGTTGTTGGTACCTTTCTATTTAATGCTTGCTTTAATGCTCGCGCCATTAGGCATAAAACTGCCTAAGTTGACCCAAAATGTGCATTTTCAAAAACTCACTTGGCTATTGCGTTTAATGTTGGCAACAGGCTTGCTTGCTCACCTTGTTTTATATGTATTGCCAGAGCTTGAAGCAGAGCAGTTACAACAAACTATTACTCGTGATATCACTGTTGGCTTGGTACCGACTGCAACCACTATAAGTGCCGAAGATGCAGAGCTAAAGGGTATGACAGATGAGTATTTGCAGACACGTTATGAGTACCAAGCATTTGTGCGACAGATGATTGCACTCTTTGCATTTGAGTTTGAAGCTGACAGTAAATCTAGGTGTCAAAAGGATGTTGATTCAAGAGTGGTTGAGCTAAACGATTATGAGATCATGGAGGTTTATCGAGATAAGGCGCAACTGGATGGCTTTAGGTTTGAAGTGAAAAAGTGTATTTCACCCGCCTTTCCAGTGGTAAGTTGACCATAAAAAGTAACAAAAAAGGGCCATAAAGGCCCTTTTTTAATGTGCTCTAGTTTAGTCGATTTTCAGTTCGCTAAAGCTAGTAATGGTTCTAAAGTCACCAGTGCGTTGGCTATCATCGCGTACCATCTGCACGACTTTTAAGCCTGCTTCACTAGCGGCTTTTAGCTCTTCAAGCACGTCAGATACAAACAAAATCTGCTTCGGGCTTAGGCTAATCGTGTTGACGATATTGCAATACGCTTGCTTGAAGCGCTTGTTACCTGTGCGTGTGTCGAAGTGACCGTTAAACTTATCGTTTAGATCGCCCGCATCGCTGTGGCTAAATAATAGTTTTTGCGCTTCAACCGAGCCAGAAGAGAAGCTGTAAACACGTAAACCTTGTTGCTTGTAGCCATCTAATGCTTCGATAAAATCAGGGAAGATGTGCCCTTTAAACTCACCATTGGCATAGCCCTGCTTCCAGATCAAACCTTGGATAGTTTTCAGTGGCGTAGCCTTACGATCTTCTTCAATCCACTGCAGTAAAATTTCAGTGACGCGAGCAAGGCTTGCATTAGGCTCAAGTGCGATATCTTGCACATCGCAAATGCAATTATCTACGAGTACATTATTTTGATTCTCTTCCAGAAAAGCGGGTAATACCTTCGCTGAATAAGGAAAAAGTACATCCTCAATAAAGGTAAGGTCGGTAGTCGTACCGGCTGTATCTACAACGATGGCTCTGATACCCATAATGTTTGGTTACTCCGCAATGTGGATGACTTGTATTTGAGATCGATTTATTGCTCAGATCCTAAGCTGATTTGCACTTTTTGGCTAGTGTAATCGGGTCTCAGTTTGTACTAAATTTACCGTTTCTTATGATTGATGACGATTTCGCTGCCATATTGGCCAATGAAGCCGAGATATTGATTAGCACATAATAAACTTGTGACTCGCTATGATGATTATCTAACGGCAGAACGGTTGTTGATTTAATGTTCTGCTGTTAACTTAACCATTCACTTAATTAGTTAGCTGCAACAGCCTGACTTAAATAGCGACATTTCAGGGAAAGAAAATGACTAGAATACTTGTTATAACCTGTTTAGTTTGGCTCTTTTTGAGTGCCAATGTTAACGCTAGTGCCAGCGTAGTGGAGCCGCTAACAGTAACTTCCACACTTATCGAACCGGCTGAGTTTATAGTGACCCTTCCTTCTAGCTACGGTACTAAGCCAGATAAAGAATATGTGGTGTTAGTTGATTTTCAACCACGAAGTCAGGCCTTGCTCGCGGGCATGCATGACTGGATGAGCCACAACGGTGAATGGCCCTGGTTAGAGACTATTATTGTGACTGCGCCAGACGGTCATCAGGGCTTAGGTGAGTTAAAAGGGCTAGCGATAGAGGAGCGGGGCAATCAAAAACTGCTCGATTATATTGAGCAAGATCTACTGCCCGCAATCGACAAGCAATACCGCACTAATGGTTTTCGCATTTTAAATGGTTTTACCGGCAATGCAGGACTAGGGTTATACACATTAATCAATCGCCCCAGCTTGTTTAATGCCTACTTTGTAGCAAGCCCTGTGCTAAGTAAAGATTTTGCCTATGTCATTAAAGATGCGCCGAAAAAGCTTGCTGATATGCAAGGTAAGCCACGATTTTTGTTTATGAGCACCAGTGACAGTAACTTTGAACAGAGGCAGCTTGCGTCATTTGCAGAGATGGAAGCCATTATTAAAGCGCATGCGAATAGCACGTTGGATTACCGTATAAAGCGTTTTGATGGCAGTTACTACATGACGCAACCTGTGCTCGCTACAGCCTTTGCTATTGAGCAGTTATTCGATGATTACCATCAAGTGTTGGCGGCAGATTCAGAGATTTCAAAGCAAGGTGCAAAGGCTATTTTGGCACATTATCAGTTTTTAACTGAACAAAAGTATGGTTTTAAAGTGCCAGCAACCAGCTCATTAATACAGCTGGGTGACAGCTACCTTGAGGCCGAACCAAGCAAGGCGATTGAGGTGTATAAGGTAGCGATTACTGACTCACCAGAAGCATATACTGCTTATGATGCCATTGCAGGCGCTTATGCCAAGCTAGGAGAGATAGAGCAGGCGATAAAATATCAGGCCTTAGCATTGGATATTACCGATCATCCTTTTTATCAGAACAAGTACGCTAAACAGCTGGCTAAGTATAAACAGCAAAGTAAGTTTTAATCGCTCGCCTGATTGCACGCTAAAACGATAGCCAATGGGCTATCGTTTTGTCTGTAAAGTGGGAGATAAAGGGGCGGCTGTAAGTGTTAAATTACAGTCTATGAATTAAAGATATTTCTTCTGCTTACTGCTGACTTTTTTCAGGTAGTTTCGGGTCTCTTCACGGTTATGGCGGTGGGTTAAAAACCAATAAAACTCACTGACCGTCATCTTATTAATCCGCGCCAAGGCCTTGGTGCGATTCCCCCTAGAGTCGAGGCTTTTCCACAGATTACCCGCGCCGCCGTTGTAGCTTGAGATCACCGCATATTCACGTTTCTTAGGATGTGTAATCCCCTTAAGGTAACGGCTTGAAAGTATCTTTAAATAGCCCGTACCGACCTCAATGTTTTTGGCCGGATCATAAAGGTAAGCCGATGACGGAGTATGTTTATAGCCCTGGATTAAGCTGAAGTAGTCGCGACCAGCGGTATTGGCTTTAATTTGCATTAACCCAAGTGCATTAGAGCGCGAACGGGCCAATGGGTTAAACGAGCTTTCGGTTTCAATAATTGCCATGATTAGATCTGTGCTAATGCCGTGTTTACGGCTCGCACTGCGGGCATAGTTGATGTACTTGTTACCGGCGATGGTGGTGTGTTCTTTCACCATGTGAATCGCGACTCTAAAGCGCGAGTTAACCCGTTTACTTTTAGCGACTAGGTGGTCGGCGTAACGCGATGCCCGCCATTGAAACTCAATCGCTTTACCTTCTTGGTCGAGTACTTGCCCCCAAAAGAAGGGCTTTTTCTTTTTACCGATTAAACCAAAGTCTTGTGCGGTTTGCGCATCGATAACCTTAGGGTCTATTTGGGTCAGCAGCACCTGTACCACAGCTTCTTTTAGCTGCGCTTTACTGCTGGTTTCGACCAAGATTAAACCACGTTTAAAGTCGACGTAGGTTGAGGCTTGTTCGCTCTCATTAAACACCAACACAGACGGTACGATTGGCCGCGAGTTAGCATCTTGCCCCTGATACTCCTGTAGCAATGCCGCGACATCGGCATCGTAGTCGCTCAAGTCTAATTTGCTACTGTTAGCGCTAGCGTGATTCGCTATGGCGATAGCGATTACGCTGAACACGAGTATAAGTAGCTGTGATAGGTATTTAGACATTTATCAGTGGGTTAGAGTTTTTGTGGGGTGATTATACAATGATTGACTATAACCCTCATAGTTGAGGTCTGATTTTTCAAACTTTGGTTGTTTTTTGTGTCATTTGGATTTCGATTTTTTAAATCGATCAAACTTCGTTTGATAACAATTTATGGGCTATACGCCCATTTTATAGAGCATCAGGCTTCGCCTGACCTCTAAGTTAGACTTCGTCTAACAACTAAAGTCGTGAGCTTCCAGCTCACACACGGCCAAGAGGGGATCAACAGCAATCCCCTCTTGGATCACCCCTGCCGCCCCGACGAAGTTGTTGATCCTCATGCTTATGGATAAATCACTAACGCTTCCGATGGGGCATCCTGCCCCGCGAAAGCTATGCCGACATCCCTGTCGGCATCACGTGATTGATTCCAACGCACTTCGGCAACTCCGATGGGGAATTGGAGTTTCCTGTAAATTCAGTGGCTAATTTTAGTTCTGTAGCTTGTATCTGTGAACACAGAAACCTAGAGATAGTGCTTTTCTAATCCGGTGCAGATACGGCCGTGACCGTCCATGATCTGGTGAGAGATAACGGAGTTATCAAGCTCTCGAACGAGAGGCAGGATGCCGAACTGGCCTTTAAACAGGGATGTTGTTTGTCATGGCCGAGCTTCCAGGGATGGATTCACAGCGTGTCACGGCAGTATCTGCACATACGCCTGCTGCAGGCAATTAGTTGCATCAGATGCGAACAGCAACTGAGAAACTATATTGGGAGTGCCAGTATCATCAGACAGGAAAATGGCTGGAATACATATGCCGACCGCAGGTCATTAGCTGCATCAGATGCAGACAGTTACCTCTGAGGTAATTCGAAATATTTTAGCCAACAGGCCGAAAAAGGCAGAAGCCACCATAGCCAAATGGTGGCACACTCAAACCACCAAAACGATGAACATGCCTCATCGCTCAGGCATTACATATCATTGGTGTACTAGGTGACCATTCTTCACCACATCCACACACGATGCCACACCATAGGTGTACGCTAGCTCCGCTGGGGTACTGATATTCCACATACAGAAATCGGCGGTCATGCCGACTTCTATTACGCCCACATGGTCATCAATGCCCAACGCCTTGGCGGCGTTGCGGGTCATGCCTGCTAAAGCTTCCTCTGGCGTTAAACGCAGTAACGTACAGGCCATATTGAGCATCAATAAGCTGGAGCATATTGGTGATGAGCCCGGGTTATAGTCGCTGGCGACCACCATAGGCACCTTGTATTTGCGCAGCAAATCGATTGGCGGGTGTTGGGTTTCACGTAAAAAGTAAAATGCGCCGGGAAGAATTGTGGCGCAGGTACCGCTTTCGCTTAATGCTTTTACGCCGTCTTCATCAAGATATTCGATGTGATCTACCGATTTAGCGCCAAGCTTGGCTGCTAAGGCAGAACCGCCCATATTAGAAAGCTGCTCTGCGTGCAATTTGATATCCAGTCCAGCATCTTTTGCGGCGGTGAGTACGCGTTCGGTTTGTTCTAAATTGAAGGCGATATTCTCGCAAAACACATCGACAGCATCGGCAAGGTTTTCTGCAATCACGCGCGGTAACATTTCGTTGATCACCAGATCCACATAGGCATCACTCCTTTCTGTACTACCGGGAGCGTCTTTGTATTCTGGTGGAATAGCGTGTGCGCCTAAAAAGGTGGTTTTAACGTCTACATGATGATGCTTACCCAGTTCGCGGGCGACGCGTAGAATTTTAAGCTCGGTTTCGATATCTAGGCCATAACCTGACTTGATTTCTACTGTGGTCACTCCCTCTTTAGCGAGTGCGTTTAGGCGCTGGCGACCCAGCTCAAATAGTTCGGCTTCATCGGCTTCGCGGCAGGCTTTGACGGTTGAAATGATGCCACCGCCGCTGCGGGCGATCTCTTCGTAACTCGCGCCTTGTAGACGTAGTTCAAATTCATTAGCGCGGTTGCCTGCAAATATTAAATGGGTGTGGGCATCGATTAATCCAGGGGTGATCCAGCCACCTTTACCTTTGTAAATTGGCGTGGCGAATACATCAAATTCAGGCAGTTCGCTACGCTTACCAACCCAAGCTATTTTGCCGTCCTGTACAGCAAGCGCTGCATCAGTAATAGCACCGTAAGGCGCTGAAATATTTGGCGACATTGTAGCGATGTTGATATCTATCCAGACTTGATCCCATGACATGATGCAGTTCTCTTTAAGGTTGTTTTTTGTGGCACTTGAATACTAACACCAAATATCAGCACTAAAATTAATTTGTGAGCTAGCTTGTATTTACTTGTATATACAAGCTAGGATTGTAGCCGAGTTTTTGAGCATGTAAATAGCGGGCAGCAATTTTAATAGCAACGGGATAGTTAATGGCAACGCCAAAGTTTGAAGAGATTAAACAATATATTTTAGCGCAAATTGAGTCTGGCGAATGGGCTGAAGACAGCCGTGTGCCATCTGAAAATCAATTGGCCGAGTTGTTTAATTGCAGCCGCATGACGGCGCGGCGCGCCGTTACTGAGTTAACTGAATCGGGCGTATTAGAGCGCTCTCAAGGCTTAGGCACTTTCGTTGCAGGCCTAAAAACGCAGTCTTCGATGATGGCGATCCGCAATATTGCCGACGAGATAAAAGACCGTGGTCACGGTTATAGTGTGCAACAAGTTCTGCTGACTCAAACCACGGCAATGGGCGCGATTGCGATTGCGCTGGGGCTAGAAGAGGGCAGCGCGGTTTATCAGTCGGTATTAGTCCACTGCGAGCAAGGTACACCGCTGCAGCTAGAAGAGCGCTTTGTTAACCCTAAACTGGTACCCGAGTATTTAGCGCAAGATTTTACGCTGCAAACTCCCCATGAATATTTATCTATGGTGGCACCGTTAACCGAAGCTAAGCACACTATCGAGGCCAAAATGGCCGATATTGCGCAGTTAGCCCTGTTACAAATTGCCGCCACAGAGCCGTGTTTACAGATTACTCGCCGAACTTGGTCACGCCAAGGTGTGGTGAGTTTTGCGCGCTTAGTGCATCCCGGCAGTCGATTTAAATTAGGTGGCCACCTGACCTTTAGTTAAAGACGCTGGGGAGTAAAGACGCAGTGGGCTGCCGCTATGTAAGTAAAAGCGATCAACAAAACGCTTTAGCAATGATTCACTAATGATTTACCAAAGAATTGACAGTAAGACAGTAAATATAAAGCTTAAAAATAAGCTGATAAGAAAAACATAAAAACAAATTGAACGAGGTAGTACCGATGGATAAGAGACATGATCCGAGCCGCCGCATTATAGCGCCGACAGGAACAACACTCAGCTGTAAGAGCTGGCTGACTGAAGCACCTATGCGAATGTTGATGAACAACCTGCACCCCGATGTGGCTGAGCGTCCTGAAGACTTAGTGGTTTATGGCGGTATTGGCCGTGCGGCACGTGACTGGGAGTGTTACGACAAAATCGTTGAAGTACTGCAGCGCCTTGAAGAAGACGAAACCTTAATGGTGCAGTCGGGTAAGCCAGTTGGCGTATTCAAAACCCACAGCAACGCACCACGGGTGATCATCGCTAACTCTAACCTAGTGCCACATTGGGCAAACTGGGAACACTTTAACGAGTTAGATAAAAAAGGGCTGGCCATGTATGGCCAGATGACAGCGGGGTCGTGGATTTATATCGGCTCACAAGGCATTGTCCAAGGCACATACGAAACGTTCGTTGCTATGGCTAAGCAACACTTTAATGGTTCGTCTGCAGGCAAGTGGATCTTAACCGGTGGCCTAGGTGGCATGGGCGGCGCGCAGCCTCTAGCGGGCACTATGGCGGGTTACTCTGTATTGACCTGTGAAGTGGATGAAACCCGCATCGATTTCCGTCTACGAACAAAGTACGTCGACAAAAAAGCCACTAGCCTTGATCAAGCCTTAGCGATGATTGATGAAGCTAATGCTAATGGCAAGCCCGTTTCGGTTGGTCTGCTTGGTAACGCAGCTGACGTATTTGCCGAACTGGTTAAACGCGGTATTACCCCTGATGTAGTGACTGACCAAACCTCGGCGCATGATCCGCTAAATGGTTACCTGCCACAAGGCTGGACGCTAGAGCAAGCGATTGAAATGCGTAAAACTGACGAAGCGGCAGTGGTTAAAGCGGCCAAGCAGTCAATGGCAGTGCAAGTAAAAGCCATGCTAGCGCTACAAGCGGCGGGCGCAGCGACCACCGATTACGGTAACAACATCCGCCAAATGGCATTTGAAGAAGGCGTTGAAAACGCATTCGATTTTCCCGGTTTTGTGCCAGCTTATGTACGCCCACTGTTCTGTGAAGGCATAGGCCCATTCCGCTGGGTGGCACTGTCTGGCGACCCAGAAGATATCTATAAAACTGACGCTAAAGTAAAAGAGCTTATTCCTGATAATCCACATCTACACAACTGGTTAGATATGGCGCGCGAGCGTATCGCTTTCCAAGGTCTGCCGTCACGCATCTGCTGGGTAGGCTTAAAAGATCGTGCTCGTTTGGCACTCGCCTTTAACGAAATGGTAAAAAATGGCGAGCTGTCTGCGCCAATTGTGATAGGTCGCGACCATTTAGATTCCGGCTCTGTTGCTAGCCCTAACCGCGAAACAGAATCTATGCTCGATGGTTCTGATGCGGTATCGGATTGGCCATTAATGAACGCACTACTGAACACGGCAAGCGGTGCCACTTGGGTATCCTTGCATCACGGCGGTGGTGTTGGTATGGGCTTTAGCCAGCACTCAGGTGTGGTGATTGTGGCAGATGGCAGTGATGACGCTGCGGCGCGCTTAGGTCGCGTACTGTGGAATGACCCAGCAACAGGGGTGATGCGTCACGCCGATGCGGGTTACGATATCGCTAAAAAATGTGCAAAAGAGCAGGGCTTAGACCTGCCAATGCTATAAGCCAGCTCGAACGAGCAGTATAAGAATAAGAGGCATTAACATGAGTCATTTAGTATTAACTCCGGGTACGTTAACCCTATCGCAAATCCGTGAGATCAGTCGTGGCAAGGTAACATTAGAGCTAGCACAAAGTGCTATCGCCGATATCAACACCAGTGCAGGGCTAGTACAGCAAGTATTGGATGAAGGCCGCACAGTTTACGGTATTAACACCGGCTTTGGCTTGTTGGCAAACACCAAGATTGCTGCTGACGACCTGCAACTGCTACAGCGCTCTATTGTGCTGTCTCACGCTGCAGGTACCGGCAAACCTATGAGCGATGCGACTGTGCGCTTGATGATGGTATTGAAGATCAACTCACTGAGCCGTGGTTTTTCTGGGATTCGTTTAGAGGTGATTAACTTCCTGATCGCACTGGTGAATGCTGAAGTTTATCCCTGTGTGCCAGAGAAAGGTTCTGTCGGTGCATCGGGTGACTTAGCGCCGCTATCACACATGTGTTTGCCACTGCTTGCAGAAGGCGAAGTGAGTTATAAAGGTCAGCTAATTAGCGCCGCGCAGGGTCTTGAAATCGCCGGGCTTAAACCACTTGAACTGGCGGCTAAAGAAGGGTTAGCACTGCTTAACGGTACTCAAGCTTCAACGGCATTAGCACTTGAAGGTCTGTTTAACGCAGAAGATCTGTTTGCTGCAAGCTCAGTGATTGGTGCCATGAGCGTTGAAGCGGCCATGGGCAGTCGTAGCCCGTTTGATGCACGTATTCACGCTGCTCGTGGTCAAAAAGGTCAGATTGATTCGGCGGCTGTGTTCCGTCATCTGCTCGGTGATGAGTCTGAGATCAGCCTAGATCACGTTAACTGTGAAAAGGTACAAGATCCTTACTCACTGCGTTGTCAGCCACAGGTGCTTGGCGCATGTTTAACTCAAATTCGCCACGCGGCAGATGTACTTGGCACAGAAGCTAACGGCGTTACCGACAACCCACTGGTGTTCCAAGACACTGGCGATATTATCTCGGGTGGTAACTTCCACGCTGAGCCTGTTGCTATGGCAGCGGACAACTTAGCGATTGCGATTGCTGAGCTTGGCTCTATCGCCGAGCGTCGTATCGCGTTGTTGATTGACTCTAATCTGTCGAAACTGCCTCCATTTTTGGTTGAAAACGGCGGGGTTAACTCAGGCTTTATGATTGCGCAGGTAACGGCTGCTGCATTGGCATCAGAGAACAAAACTTACGCGCACCCTGCGTCAGTAGACAGCTTACCGACATCGGCGAACCAAGAAGATCACGTGTCGATGGCAACCTTTGCGGCGCGCCGACTACGCGACATGTCAGAAAACACTCGTGGTGTATTGGCGGTTGAACTGCTTGCTGCAGCGCAGGGTTTAGATTTCCGTCGTCCACTGCAACCAGCGCTCGCCGTGGCTAAAGCCAAAGCAGAGTTACGTGAGCTGGTGACTTACTACGATAAGGACCGTTTCTTCGGCCCAGATATCGAAGCGGCCACCGATCTACTGATCACCGCTAGCTACAATGCTTACTTGCCAGCCGGTATTTTGCCAAGCCTATAGGTTGTAGATCCAGTTAGTCGTTGCAAAAAGGGCCTAAGGGCCCTTTTTTTGGCTGTCACTTAGTGAAGTAGAGCTGAGACGTTTTTTTCGCCATTTTAAAGTTAGATCTGTCGCTAGCGAAAAAGAGTAAAAAATTATTTTTTATTTATATTAAAGATTAATCTCGGTGTGTAATAAGCTGTCTAATATTTTGAGTGTGTAGCTAGCTAGTGACTGGTGTGCTTACTTGTGTAAGCGCTTGAGTGGTGTTTTATTTTGTTTTTTGTTTTTTTGATAAATTTAATGAAATAGTTTTTATTGGTTTAATAAATACTTTTTGAACGTCCTGAAAATATAATTATTTTGAATTAAGTTAACTTGGTTTAGGTGTGCTTTTTATACTTGTTAGTGCGGATAGTATTATTTAATGGTTTTATTTCTGTTGTTGTAAATAGATTTGTGGAAAACTTAGAATAGTATTATCGCAGCTGGGCGGGCGGGATAAAGCAAAAAGCCTGCGTTGGTAGAGCACCGCAGGCTTCGATTGTGCGCTTAGGTATTCATTTCGCTATTGCTTACATGCGTGAATCCATCTCACCGATTTTTAAACTCATCAGCTGCTTGCTCCACTGAGCTTTGTCGATGCCCTCTACCCAGAATACGCGGCTATCGCGAGTCTGTCCTTTGCGAAGATAAGTATCTGGCATTCTGAAAATAGCCTGCCATACCTTGACGGTTTCTTTTTTGATTAATGCACCTGAATCGGCGAATAGGCTGATCTCTAACTGAATCATTACATAGTGCTCAGGGCTGTTACTGCTCAGATCGAATGTGAGTCCAAGACGACCATCGTCATCCCATTGGCTGTTTAACAAGCTGACTTTTACGCCGCTTTTAGCAGTTGATTTTAATAGTTCAGATTGTGCAATAGCATTTGATGTCAGTGTTTCTGTGTTAGCCGGTAGTGTTGTTGGTACAGCTGCCGTTGTTGCTCGCGTTGCATTCTTTGTGGCAGTTGTATTTTCTACTGCGGTTGCGCTTCCTGCTACTGCTGCACTTTTTGCAACCGCTGTACTGTCTGCAATCGCTGCAGCGCCGACAGTTGCTGGTAGAGTGACAGGCACTGCGGTATCAGGCTTTGTTTGACTCTCAAGAATGACATATTCCCAAGTAAAGTCGTCGTTTAGTTTAACCGTGGCGCCATTTTCTAAGGTAACTCTTGTTACTTCTTCAGCTAGAGCTGGGATAGAAAACATTAAGAACGCAATCGAGGCGTAGATTCGCAGGGTTTTATACATGAGTGTTAACCTATTAACTGAGATTGGCTTAGCATAGACAAACTACTAAAGGATTGATACTGCATGAAGTTAGATTTAAACGGTAGAGATTTAAACGTTTCAGAACTTAAGGATCGCACTAAAAAACTATCCTGCCTCTATGCTGGCTTTATGATCCCTGCGTTGCAACCCTATACTCATGATGAGACTCAAGTATAAGCTCGAACGCATCGCTTGGGGTGAACTGTTGCTTGAGCGGGTGGACGAAATATAAGCGATACAGTACACTCCCTGCAAAATTTAAACAGCAGTTAACTTTATAACATTAAACAATATTATGAGTATGATTGTAGGGACTTTATAAAGAAGGGAATCATGAAAATATTGAATGTTTGTATCATTGCTATTGTTGCGCTGGGATTCGTTTTTGTCGTTATAAATGTGGGGATGGGTGCTGTAAAAACGGCGGACTATACAGAGTCATGTGTTCATGTCGATAATGTGTTTTTTAAACAGCATCATTTTTCCGGTAATACACCTTTTACGTCTTTTAAGGCTGGGGAATATCAAGTTAAAGGTGCGATTTTATTTTGCAGAGCTTTCAATATGTTTAATTGAATTAGGGGTAAGTAACTCTAGTCGGTTGGGAATAACTTAAATTGAGGAAATGATACTTTGACGATGTTTGAGCATTATGTTTTACATCGTCGAGGGTGTAACAGGTTCTGTGTAACTGCAGTTTTAGTTAATATGTTTCACAAGTCTGTCTTCAAACTCAATAATAAATCTGCTCATTGCAG
>NZ_JBRIMB010000028.1:0-60124 GCF_052977265.1 Shewanella sp. 0m-8
CATGATTATACGCCTATCCTTGACTCTTTTTAGAGTACAGTTTGATAAGCAGTTACACAAAGTTAGTTACAGTCTCATTCTCAGGTTTACGTCTTGCGAATTAAAGATGATAAATCATCCCAAGCTTATTGCACCGCAAGGCCTGCAAAGTTGTTGGCCTTGTTTTACACATATGACAATAAGTCCCGTACTAGCCACTTATAGCGAGCTATCCCTCTCAGTTTACATACTGTACTTTCGCCTGGTTGATTTTTACTTTAGGATGCACAGCATCTATCGCTGTTAGTTGTAACCCTATGAATTTTATTAAATCTATTATTACTCTTGGCTTTATGTTCATCAGCTTATTATTTGTGGGTTGCAGCGATCAAGCAAAGCGTAAACCCATTGAGTGCAATACCTTTGAGCGCTGCTATGTATTGAGCTTGATAGCCGGGGAAGAAGCGCTGCAAAGCCACACTGAGTTTAGCCAGCTCAAAGTAGTGGTTGCAGTAGATTATGACGTTGGTAAAAGTACTGAAGTACAAACTAAGGTTAAAAAGTCGAGCGGTTCAGCGACATTTGATGCACTTGCTAAGCAGGAGTTACAAGGTTCAATCGAAGCATTATTGCCTGTTTTGGCGACACTTTCTGAAGAGGAACAAGAGAAAGGCGAGTCATTCAATACAGACTTTATTATGAAAACAGCCGATTTCCCCGTTGAGCCAAAAGTCGAACTAGAACCTGAGTTAGTTGAATATTTCTTTGATAATGGCCAGTTGAAGCTCCGCGGCTATGAGCTAGGAATTGATAGGGTGGGTCATTGGCAGACTTTTTATGAGGACGGCACACTACATTATGACGAGCACTACCCTGCGGGAATAAGAAAGCGTTTTCATGAAAATGGTCTGCTCGCACAAGAGGGATTTTTTGATGAAGGGCTAGAGCAGGGCGAATTTACAGATTACCACGACAACGGCAGCCTTAGAGCTAAGCGTAACTTTAAAGATGGCCAGATAGTCGGCTTCGCTGAATCTTATTCAGAGGATGGAACACTAGATCAACGAGCCAATTTCGATGCTCAAGGTAATGGCACATTACAAGAGTTTTGGCCTAACGGGCAACTGAAGTGGGACACGGCGGTTATTAATGGGCAGCCCAGTGGTGAGCAGAAGTATTACGACCTTCAAGGTCAGCGAATGGTTGCCAAGGCTCTCGCCGCCGCCAAGCTGTTTCAGCAAAGCATTACTGATAATGATGTTGATACGTTTATGGGCTTTATTCTCGATGAAGAGATAATGTTTGAAGGTGCAAGGGTCGCTTATCAACGTATTATTTGGCAGTTCACCGAAAGGATGAAGTCAGGCGCTTTTAGTCAAGATTCAGCGACATTTACTGAGCCCACCCAAATGTTTATTGATGGTGATGAATATTGCGCTTATTTGCCGATGACAATTAGTACACAAACTGCAGAAGGCAAGATATTCAGGAACTCTGCTTTATTGGGATACTCTACCGATATTGGTAAAACGTGGAAGTTTGTTGATGCCAGCGATGGTCACGATGTGATTGGTGCAGTGCTACCGCTAATTCCTAATGATTTGACTATCCCTAAGTTTGCAGAGCCTAAGATAATGGCGCGTGATTAAAGCTTGATGATTAAAAGCTTGTGGTTAAAAGATTGATGATTAAAGCGCTGGAAAAACTGATGATTATAATTGGTTTGATATAAGCATTTTCATCTGTGCTTGAGTGTATCGCTTAGCAACGCCTAATGAATGGCCGTTAGAAACAAAAACGCCTTGTAGCAAAGGCTGCGCAAGGCGTTTAGGATAACTTCTTTTGTAGTATTCAAGCTGCTTACTGCAAGAGCAGGTGCTTTACTTTTGCAACTATTACTTTTGCAGCTGGGCTTTTGCCGCTTCAACTTTGGCAAAGTCTAGGCCTAGCTCTTCAACAGCTTCTTTAATTAAAGCTGGGTTTTGCATAACAAGACCCATTAGCTGCTGTAGCTTCTCTGGTGGAATACCAAGTTGGCCAATCACTGCCATAGCCATCATTGGGTTTTCAGTCAGAGTTTGGAACAGCTCTTTAGCTTGTTCATCACTTACATTGTGCTCTTTTAAGATCGCAAGAATCGGGTTCATTGCATTACCTTTATATTGGCTAAAATCAATAGGCCTAGATTTTAACACTCATCACGGTTTTTATACCAAGCTAAATCGACAGTATGCCAAGTTTTACCGATTTCGACTTTGGTAAAGCGCCTTTATAGCAGCGCTGAAGCATTAACTGCGCGGGTAATAATCATGCTTATAAAGCCTGAAATTGCGCCTTGGTGATGCCATAGTGCACGCGGTCGTCAAACCCCAGCGCCATTTTGAAATAATCTTTTTGGGTACCTTCATGCACAAAACCGCACTTTTGCATGGTTTTATATGAGCCGGTGTTACTAATGTGGCAATCGGCAGTCACTTTATGGGCATCGAGCTCACTAAAGGCAAGATGAGTTAAAAACTTGCAGGCCGCAGTGGCAATACCTTGACCCCAAGCGTGCACTGGCAGTTGATAGCCGACTTCAAAGTTACCCTGCATAAACATAACCGCAGGTAAGCCAGCCATTCCCATATATTGACCATCAAGATCGCGAATAACGACAGTGATGTTATCTGGCCATTGGCCTTTGCTAATCGCCTCTGCGGTGTTTTCAATAATCGGGTTAAAGAAGCCTTGGTAAACCTCAACTGGCGATGGTGCGAAAAACAAATACTCTGCGACCTTAGGATCGTCCAGCATGGTGATGATCTCACTCAGATCACTCGCCTTAATTAACTCAATCGTTAGCGAGTCTGTTAATGGGATTGCTTGGCCTAATTTAAATTGTGTAATCGACAATGTTGCTTACCTAAATAATGAATATGCGCCCATCATAGCGTGGCCAATAAGCTAGCGATTGAACATTTGCGACAAGTTTCAGCTATCGTTTGCTCAAACCAATTGCTGCAGACAGCTTTAGCGGAACAGCTTTATTATTCAAAGTCGCCATAAATATCGATAACAAGATCCCGTGCGCTGATGTAACCAGCTGGGGTTACGCCTAAGATCTTTTTCATCTGGCGGATCAAATGTGGCTGATCGCTAAAGCCATATTGATCGGCTAAAGCGGCCCAATCTGGATTTAACGGATGCTGGTATAGATGGGTAAACAATGCCTCAAACTTCACTATGGTTTGATATTGCTTAATGCTCAAGCCAACCACTTTGCTAAAGGCACGCTCTAAGGTGCGTTTGGTACAAAAACACTGCTTGGCTAAATGCTCGCTGCTGAGCATGCCATTGCTTTGTTCGATAAAGAGTAAGGACTTTTCAACTAAGTTTACCGTGGGGTCAGACTTTGCGATGGTGAGCAGCGGGCTGAGATCTCGCTCAACCTGCTGTAGCAGTGTTTCTTTATTTGCTTGCGCTATTAAGGCTTGATAGCGTTCAGGCGGCAGTAAATCATCTAGCCAATCTATTTTTACGCATTGGTTGATAACTCCAGCTTGCTGTTGCTTAAGTTGATACAGCGCCGTGGGAGTAAAGCGAAAACCTAAACGGGTCAGTGGCGGTTTATCATCAAGGATCAAAGTCTGAGTATTGGCTGTAAGCAAGTAGCTGCCACTGCCTGAAAACTGAGCTTTAGCACTGGTGTATTGATAGGGCTGCTGGCTGGGCGAAATTATATAATGGGCATTAACATTGGGCACCAGTTGCGGCATGGCATCAATGTTGTCGTCAGCAGAAACATCGAGATACCACACCCAATCAATCAGGTGCTTTAGTGAGTCTATTTGATGTTTCCAAGTGATCATAGCTAGCTCGATAAAAGGCCGTGTTTGAATAATAACAGGCTTTAGAGGTTAGCCTAGGAAGATTTGAAGTGCAGAAAGATGATTTTTGTATATGTATTATGCAGTTAATTCCTTGTTTGTTGATATGTTCTGCAAAAGTTATTCGCCGCTATATAGCTAAACTACTGCCTTGGTTAAGCTACGCGAAATTTATAGCATTCGCTTGGTGTTAGTCAAAAGGTAGTTGGCATGCAAAGATCAGAAGTCAGTATGAATCGGTATTTATCAGGCGTCTTTTTAGAAGACAGGCCTGTAAGCAAACGGGTATTCAATTTAGTGATTGGTTTTGTGCTAATTTGGGGTTTTAGCATTAACTATCTTGCTGTTGCGTATTTTCCAGTTGAAATACTGCAATGGATAAATCCTTGGGTGTTATTGGCAGTTGTGTTTGCTTCATTAATGGCTGGCTGCTTGATTATGCTCAAGTATCCGGTGCCCTTGATTAGTTTTTTAGGCTACAACCTGATGACTTTGAGTATTAGTATTACCTTGAGCCTATTCCTACAAGGATTTACTGCTGCAGAGGTCGCGTTAGCTGTTGAGTACACTGCAGGCATTACCTTACTAATGATTATTACCGCAACGATTGTGCCTAAGCTCTTTGTTAGTTTTGGTAAAGTATTGTGCGTGGTAGGTGGTTGGATTGTGTCAGTTGAGCTGACTTGGTTGCTGTTCTTTGGTCAGAGTCACGATATGATCCATTTGATTGCTGCACTGAGCATGTGTGGTTACATTGGTTACACTTGGGCCGTTGCTTGTGAGTACGGTGAAACCTTAGATGAAGCGATAGACTTTGGTGGCATGCTGTATGTGCACATTATTAATTTATTTATGCGTCTTCTGCATCTTATTGAATCACTGCGCTCGTAATTTGGCACGAAATGAGATTGAACAAAAGCACAGCCTAAGCTGTGCTTTTTGTTTTTGATTGCGTTATAGCGGATTAAGGTAAGACTTAACCGCGGTTAAGCGCACGGTTGCGCCGCCAATAATGTCGAGAAAGCCTAATATCGACAGAGGTTTATCGGCACTTATCCATGCTGACCCCGTTGCGCCAATAGGTAACATCGCCATCGTGGCCTCATCAATTTCTAGCACTACGGTACGCCCAACAAGCATTGAACCTAAGTTGATATGACGAGATACCATCTGTTCGCGAGGTAAGATATCTCCTTGAGCTTCACCCGTTGCTTCAACCTTGCTGTGTACTCTAGCTCTAAAAATCTGCCCTGGATAAGCATCAATATAAAACTCGGCAAATTGACCTGGTTGAATATAGGCAAAGGATTGATCTGGAATGCGCATTTCGACAAATTTACGCCCAGTATCCCACAGGTGCATTGCACCGACTCTTGAGCCATCGGCGATATAAACATGGGTGACCATGCCGTCAAACGGAGCGCGAACTTCAAGGCGTTTGAGCTCAAATTGTTGCTTACGTAGTTGGGCATATTGCACCTCAAGCTGAGCGTGTTGCACCTTAAGCTCAGCTTTAATGATCTCTACGTTATCCTCGGCATTTTCTAAGTCGCGCTCGCTAACATGCTCGCCAAGGTTGGCTTTGCGTTGATGAGTACGCTTTGCTTGCGCCAGCTTAACTTCAGTGGCTTCGATGCTGCGTTCAACCTCATTGATGCGTGCATTGATTTCATCGATTGCGCTGCTGACCTTGTCATCCACTAAGGTGTAGAGTAGATCGCCCTTGTTTACCTGCTGGTTATGATCGATGGTAATTTTATCAATCTGTTGTCCAAACGCAGGTGAGAGGATCGCGTGAGGAGCTCTGACCGTTGTCGAGTTTGTCAGATCCGCAGGGGAGTAAAACCGGTGAGCTAAAAACAGGGTGAGGGCAATTAAGCAACCTACAAACACGCTGATAAAGTAGTTACGCGGTCTAGACTTGATCACCTTGAACTTGAACAACAACCAGACAATAAAAATATACGGTAGCATTATCTCTTTCATGCTCGGGTTCCTCTAATCCACTCTTGTGCTCGGTCCCAATCGGTAACGATGGCAATAACAGCCAGTACCCAAAGCGGCTTCCAAAACAGGCCTAACATACAAAGCCAAAAGACTAACTTGGCCTGTCGCATGCCGCGCTCTTTAGCGAGATATTTAGGAAGTGAATGTAGGTGCCATAGCTTTAACGCTAACCAGCTAAAAATACCGATAGTGATTAGGGTGACGACCCACATAAAGGCAACTGAATCAAGAAGTACCATCACACTAGGTAAGTGTTCATAAACTAGGTTGGTTTCATGGATTTTCATTCAACTCTCTTAATCAACATTTGATCGGTTAAGGCTTAATACGCATGCAATATTAGCGTTTGCTAGCTGAACCCAGGTTGAACTCTTGGGGCAGTTATAGAGATTTGTGTCATTAAATTGCTATTTTGATAATGAATCGATGTTTTAGGGGGGAGTTAATTTTGATACGTTAGTTTAGTTAAATGCATTTTGTTGAGTATTTTCATGCTTTAAGTTGGGTTTGCATTCGGTGAAATGCTGCTTTAATTTTATTTATCTTTAATTTTATTTTCATTTAATCAGTAGCTTGCTATCAGTATTTGTTTTTTGGTTTTTTTGGTAGGGATTATCGCTTAAGCGTTTGTTTTTAGCGCTATATGTTGTTTTGAACGATATGTATGAAGATAATCATCCGCGAAATAGCTACTCGGAACGCACCTAATATCCAGTTTGTTGTTTTCCTATTTTTTAATGGGGAGGGGTAAGTCAATGAAGTCGTTCTATAAAGCCATATGAATTGATTGAGCTTTTATCGTTTGCATGACTCGATATAGAATGACTTTTTATGGTGTTGATAAGTGGGTAATTAATAACGATTATAAAAAAATGCACTATGCGAGTAGAAAGTTGGCTATATTTTTCACTAGCTATTTCAATGCTTTCATCAGTAATTCATCTTTAATGCCCCTATCAAACAAAACTTAACACTGTTTTACTTTGCTGAATAAATACTTATACAAATTGATTACATACTTCTGTAAGATCATGTCTCTAAAATGAGTCGTGGGTCTGTGATGTTAGAGAGTGAGCTAATGGAATCCTCCCTTCTTTCGTCAGTTTGCTTACTCGCGATGTTTAACAAGAAAGATTATAGAAATAATAATCATGTTGAAGAAAAGCATATTGTCAGTATTTGTTAGTAGCGCTTTAATTAGTGGTTGTGGCAGCTCAGATGACAACACTCCAATCGAAATCCCCAATACCGCGCCTATGCTAAGTGCCGAGTTTGCTCCATTGACAGAGAAGTCAGCCTCGACGCTGTCAGTATCTGCGAGTGACAGTGATGGCAGTATCGCAAGTTATTTATGGGAGCAAACTGCAGGGCCAGAGCTTGAGCTTTTAGGCGCAGATTCAGCACAAATCAGCTTTACAGCTCCTTCAGTTGCTATCGATACGCCAATCAGCTTTAAAGTGACTGTTACTGATAATGAAGGCGCAACGATAGCAGTTACCGCTGACACCAATATTGAACGTATTGAAAATATCTATAAATTAGCTGGTAAAGTCGTAGGTGAACAATATTTTGGCGCTAAAGTGGCTGCGACAGTTGGTGATGAGGCTGTAGAAGGCTTAGTCGATGAGACGGGTAACTTTAGTGTTGATCTAGCTGTTGATGATGATGTTGAGTTGAACTCGAGTGTGAAGCTAACCGCGGCTACAGAATCAAGCTTGGAACTCGCTTCGCTTTTACCTTCATTATCTCAGTTGAGCGGACTTATTGTTGAGGTTCAGGCAAGTCCAAAGTATCAAAGAGTCGCATCTCAAGGCGTACAAGCGGTAGAGAATACGCCTGCTATCTCTGTCTCTGCAGTATCGACGGCATTATACAGTCTTCTCGTTGCTGCCAATGGCGGTGAAGAGCCTAGTAATTTAGAGGCCTTTGAACTCGTTGAAAGTCAGATTGATCCTGATGCCTTGATTGAGGCTGCTGCTGTTGTACAGATCCTAATTAATAGTGATGAAGCGATACTTGAAGACGGTGCCGATCTAGTATCTGTGCTTGCTGACCCTGCTCAATATAATGCATTGGTTGAAACCATTGAAGAGGCGACGCCAGGCGCTATAGAAGCGGCGATTGATATTGTAGTTACCGATCCTGAATTAACGCCGCCAGTTGAAGCTGCTGATATTCCATCTTTATATTACCAAACTACTCCAGTAGCACCGACTTTCATTGCCCGAGGCGGCAGTCGTTATGAGTTTGCCGATGATAACAGTGGTGAGCTTGCAACTAGCTATGGTGTTTCTAAGTTCACTTGGTTGGTTGAAGCTGGGGATATTTTACTCACATATACAGACGCTCAGCCTAGTGCGAGCTACCCAAGTGTTAGCTCATTAGATAAGCTCTCACAAGAGCTGAGAGATAAAATCCTCGCGGCAGGGATCACTCAAGTTGAAGTGAGTAATGAACCAATAACCGAGCGTATGACGCGCCTGACAACAGGCTCAGCATTAGATACTTATCGAGTAGAAAGTGTCACTAAAGTGATTATGTCACCTGTTGAAGTCGATGGTGAAATTATTACGGAGACTTGGGAGAGTACATATTCCTCTGATACTTTGATGCGTAAGTCGGCAACCGCAGGTGTCGAGTTCGTCGATACGAATATTGCCGGTTTATGGGGATTTGAGGTCTATAACGACATAAGCAAAGACAGTAATCACTTTGAAGTGCTGGAATTTCTAGCTGGTGGCAGTGGTGTGAGTAAGGACACTGGTGCTGAGTTTGATTGGTCTGTAACAGACGGCACTTTAGTACTAGTCTTTGCTGACTTTAATCAAACCTACTCTATTATCGATAGTAGTGAGGGTGATTTGGCGATCTATGCTGAAGCTTCAGATAAAGATGGCAAGTTACTCGCTTCACTGTTTGGCTTCGCGACTCAGTTAGATGCGGCGACAAGCTTTACTACAGAAACCGCTTTAACAGGCACAGAGCAATATTGGCAAACTACAATTAATCAGTGGTCAGCCGACTCCTGGGATGGTGATAAGCTGAATTACTGCTATTCAGTAACGAGTCTGGATTGCACTGCTGCCGAGAGCGTATTTTTTGGCTTCCAAACGCGAGATGACAACTCTGGAACTCGCTTTTGGGACGCCGAAGGCACACCGCCCAATCTAATCAATTATTCTGGTAATGCAATGACTTGGGCCGTCGAGACTAACGGTAAGTTAAAGCATAGCTTTGCCGATTGGAAGTGCTGGGATAAAGACGAGTCTTGCGAGTACCGCGAGTGGCGTTTACTAAAAGTGATTGATGGTCGTATAGGTAAGCGTTTCTATGTACAAGAAGCGCAGGTTTGGCGTCAAAACTCTACCGATGAGTGGAACTACTATATTGCACCACGCTGGAACATGTACGAGCTAATTGACTTAGAGTATTTCAACAATGCTAATTCAGAGCAAGCAAACTCACCGAGTAAGCGACTATCGAGCAGCCCAATGGTTAACTCTGCGGTTCAACGCATGATCCTTGAGCCAAATAGAGTATCTATGCTCAACCAGTAATCTAAAGTAAATATGTAGCATTTTGCTGCACATGATGTTCATTGATAAGGCCTCTTCATCGTCATTGAAGAGGCCTTTTGTTTTTAGCTTAAAGTGTTTTTCATAAGCAGATTCATCCTTTTATAAAATGGTAGTGCCCTTATGCAGAGAGTTAGGTTAGTGAGTCACTGGCCGCTATTAGGTTAACTTCGGCTATTTGGCTTAAATCAAATCTGTGCCTAATATTGAATGAGTATCAGCAACAGAGATTGTTATCTATGTCAGCTCCCCTAAGCTCATCATGCCAGTTACCCCCCGCCGATTGCATTTCAAACAATATCACTGAGCTTATTGGTAATACGGATCTATTACGTATTAACAGTCTCAGTGATCTTAGTGGCTGTGAGATCTTACTTAAGTGTGAACAGCAAAACCCCGGCGGTTCTATCAAAGACCGCGCCGCCCTGCAGATGGTGCAAGATGCTGTTGCTAGCGGCAAGTTAACTGCTGGAATGACCATAGTCGAGGGGACCGCGGGTAACACTGGTATTGGCTTAGCTTTGGTGGCAAAGGCTCTTGGGTTCAAGATGTTAGTTGTGATGCCAAAAGGCCAAGCGCCAGAGAAGGAGCAGATGATCTCGCTTTATGATGCCGAACTTAAGTTAGTGGATGCCTGTCCTTTTGCCAACCCCGAGCACTTTTATCATACGGCAAAGCGTCTTGGGGAAGAAAATAGTGATTACTGGTGGGCCGATCAATTTGAAAATACGAGTAATTTTAGGGCGCATTACCGCAATACAGGCCCTGAGATCTGGCGGCAAACCCAAGGCAAAATAGATGCACTCGTCTCAGTTGCGGGCACTGGTGGCACGATTGCGGGCAATTCTCGTTATCTATCAGCTAAGAATAGACAGTTGCAGACTTGGCTGGTAGATCCCGATGGATCCGGTATTTATCACTACCTAAAAATGGGCGAATATGCCTCTAGTGGAGGCTCTTTTACCGAAGGGATCGGCATTATGCGTTTGGTGGAAAACTTTAATCAGGCGAAGATCGATAAAGCGATCACCCTGCCTGATCTCGACTTGGTTGCCATTGCTCGGCATGTTAAATCGCATGATGGCATAGTGTTAGGCAGTAGCGCAGCGCTGAATGTCGCGGGAGCGCTTTATGCTGCGGCAAAAATGGGCTCAGGTAATACCATAGTAACTTTTTATTGTGACCAGCCAGAACGCTCTTCATCTAAGCTCTACAATGAACAATTTTTACAAGAAAAGGGCATTAGTGAACAGAGTGAAACGGCTGAGGCGATGTTTAGTCGCTATCAAAAACAGCCATTATCGGAGGTCGTGGAAGTTCAGTTTGAGTAGATAATATCGGCTGAGATTGGGAGCTAAGTTATATTTTTATTGATAACGATATAAAACTTTACTCCCATTACTGCAACTTTTCGGAGTTACATGTCATTGTCATTAAGACATAATCAGTGTCTTTTTGATGTGATTTATTGATGTCATTTAGACAGCTATTTGTTCGTGTTTTTTATTTAGTTCAGCATAATCAACTTGTTAATTTGTTGGCATGTTAACTGCTATTACTTATTCAAGTTTAGTGTAAACACACTAGTTGAATTAAGTAATAGGTGCACATATGACAATCCATGTAAAAAACAATATCCACTGGGTAGGCCAACGCGACTGGGAAGTACAAGATTTCCACGGTACAGAATTTAAGATGACTAAAGGTACGAGCTACAACAGTTATCTTATTCGCGAGCAAAAGACGGTATTGATCGATACCGTTGACCACAGATTTAGTCAGCAGTTTATTCAAAATCTAGAGATGGAGATCGATCTACATCAGATTGATTATATTGTTATTAACCATGCAGAAGAAGATCATTCCGGCGCACTGGTTGCATTGATGGCAAAAATTCCTAACACGCCGATTTACTGCACCGAGAATGCGGTTGATTCGATAGTGGGTCATCACCATCACCCAGAGTGGAACTTTAATGTGGTGAAAACCGGTGACACTTTGGACATTGGTAATGGCAAGCAATTGATCTTTATCGAAGCGCCGATGTTGCATTGGCCTGACAGCATGATGACATACCAAACAGGTGATGGGGTACTTTACAGCAACGATGCCTTTGGCCAGCACTATTGCGACGAGCACCTGTTTAACGATGAAGTCGATCAAACCGAGTTAATGGATCAATGTTTGCGTTATTACTCTAATATTTTGACCCCGTTTAGCAGCCTAGTCACCGCGAAAATTCATGAAGTGCTGAGCTTTAATGTGCCAGTGGATATGATCGCAACCTCTCACGGCATTGTATGGCGTGATAATCCGACTCAGATCATTCATCAGTATCTTGAGTGGGCGAATGATTACCAAGAAGATCGTATTACCCTGTTTTATGATTCTATGTCGAATAACACGCGCATGATGGCCGATGCGATTGCACAAGGGATCCATGATGTTGATCCGGGTGTGGCGGTTAAGGTGTTTAATGTGTCACGCCAAGATAAGAATGACATTCTTGCCAGCATTTTTAGATCGAAAGGGATCTTGGTGGGATCATCAACCATGAATAACGTGATGATGCCAAAAGTGGCTGGCATGCTTGAAGAGATCACTGGCTTGCGCTTTAAAAATAAGAAAGCGGGTGCTTTTGGTAGTTTTGGTTGGAATGGTGGCGCGGTGGATCGCATTCATACTCGCTTAACTGATGCGGGCTTTGAAACTACATATGGCATGAAAACTAAATGGCGACCAGACGGTAAAGCAATGCGCGAATGTCGTGATTACGGTAGACATATTGCTAAGCAATGGGCGCTTAAAGATCTATCTGAACCATTAAAGCAAAACATTGTTAATCGTGAACCACCTCAAGTTGATTTGGCTGTTGAATGTTTCACTCCAAGTGCTCCAGCGGCCGTTAGCGCTAGTGACACCAGCGAACAACGCATGCTCTGCACTGTGTGTAATTGGGTTTATGATCCGGCTATTGGTGAGCCAAATCAAGGTGTAGATCCAGGCACGACATGGGCCGATGTTGCTGAAGACTTTCTCTGCCCTGAATGTGGGATTGGTAAAGGCGTATTCCAACCAATAGCAGAGGCTTAGCGTGATGAAGGACCAACATGATGCACCGATTATCATTATTGGCAGTGGCTTTGCCGCTTACCAGCTTATTAGAGCGATCCGGCGTAGCGATCCCATTACTGCGATTCACGTTTTTACTGCTGATAATGGTGATGATTACAACAAACCAGACTTGAGCCATGTGTTTTCAAAGCAGCAGCTAGCGAGTGATCTGGTGCGAATATCAGGATCAGAGTTAGCCATAGAACTGAATTTTGAGTTACATGCCAACACTTATGTGGAAGAGATTGTTCCGGAACTACACCAGATCTACGCTGCAGGAAAAATCCATCATTATGCAAAACTGGTGTTAGCAACGGGTGCAAGCGCGGTGGTCCCAAGGATGACTGGCACGGCAGTTGATAGCGTGGTGACGCTAAATAGTTTGCAAGAATTTCAACGTTGCCAACAAGATTTGCATCAAGCGGAGCGGATCTTAGTGATTGGCGCAGGTTTGATCGGAGTCGAGTTGTCGATGGATCTTGCCAGTGCGGGTAAACAAGTGATCACCGTGGATGCTTGCGATCAACTGATGGCAAATTTATTACCTGAGTATATTGCCAATCAACTCGCTAAGCAGATGCAGCAATTGGGCGTGCAGCTTGTGCTTAGTAATACGGTTAGCCGCATTGATTATGGCGCTAATAGCGCAATAATCGAGAACAGTGAGCTTAATACTCCTAGTCTTAATAATACTCCTGATCTTAATCATGGTGGGGGGCTGGAGGTTGAGTTAGCGACAGGTGACATTTTTAGTGTCGATCGCGTCCTCTGTGCTGTAGGTTTGCAAGCTAACACCCATTTAGCCAAACAGGCTGGACTGCAATTGGGCCGCGGGATTGTGGTGGATGATTACCTGCAAACATCTGCGAGAGATGTGTTTGCAATCGGTGACTGCGCTGAAATTAATGGTCAGGTATTAGCGTATTTACAACCTGCTTTATTGGGCGCTAACGCATTGGCTAAAACATTACTGGGTCAGGCGACGACACTCACATTACCAGCCATGTTAGTCAAAGTTAAAACGCCACATTACCCCATTCAACTTGCGGGAAATGCCGCTAAAAATGTAAGTCGTTGGCAGCTGGATATTGATGCGAATGGTTGCAGTGTAACAGCGTTTAATTGTGATGGAGAGTTGCAAGGCTTTGTTGTAACGCAGGGACACATGACCAATGCTTTTGCTTTACTTAAACTTTTAAATTAACAGTTTACGTAAGCTTGTCTAAAAGCCAGCTTAGTTGGCTTTTTTTATTGGCTATTTTTTATTGATTATTCTTTATTGGGTTTTAGTTGTCTTTGACTATTTTTACGCTATTCACTTGTAATTGACTCGTTACTGATTAGTATCTATATGCTTGTTTTAATATGTTTATTTTGTATTTTGTCATGCTAAGTGAGAAAATCTTAGCGTGATTGCTAAAATTGCTGGCTAGGTCGTGGAATTTATAGCGGCTATCGGTATACTCCACGCTCAAAATTCTACCTAAATATTCCTTAAGTCGAGAGACATTTACAATGAGGTTTCAAGTGAAATCAAGGCGCACTTCTACGTTGAACAAAGGCTTGCTGGTCCTTTTCTTTTTCTGGGTGTCTGCTTCTCAGGTTATGGCAAGGGATTTAGCTGAGATTAAAGCTGAAGGGGTGTTACGTCATGTCGGCGTGCCCTATGCCAACTTCGTTTCTCAGTACACAGAAGGTAACAAGATTAGCCATAGTGGCCTCGATATTGAGCTGATGCAAAACTTTGCTGAGCATCTTGGTGTTGAATATCAGTTTGTGCCAGCACAATGGACAACGGTTCTGGGTAAGCTGACAGGTCGTAATGCGCAGTTTATTGATAAGCAGATTGTTTACGGTGAATCAATGCCGATAGCGGGAGACATTATAGGCAACGGCTTGACTACCTTAGATTGGCGTAAGGAAGTTATTGATTTCTCTGATGACTACTTTCCATCGGCGGTATGGCTAGTGGCACGTACCGGATCAGAGTTGAAGCCCATTAAGCCGACGGGGTCAACGCTTAAGGATGTCGCCATGGTTAAAGAATTACTCAAAGGTCGTGATATTTTGGCGATGGAGCAGTCTTGCTTAGAGCCTGATCTTTATGACTTACATTTGACGCAAGCAAATATCATTTTGCCCACTAAGCAGTTGCAGTTGAATGAAATGGTGCCATTTTTACTGACGATTGAAGCTGAAGCGACATTACTCGATGTTGCAGATTCACTTATTGCCATAGATAAATGGCCTAATTCGATTAAGATTATCGGTCCTATTTCAGAAGACCAAAGAATGGCTATTGGCTTTCGTAAGAACTCGCCGCAGCTGCGTGAGGCCTTTAATCAGTATCTAAAGCAGATCCGTTTAGATGGTAGCTATAATCGGTTAGTGAAAAAGTACTATCCGACAGTGTTCCATTATTATCAAAACTATTTTGAGCAGTCTGCTGCTGGTATTCATCATTAAAATGAAACACTTAAAATGGTTTAATAGTAAAACCACCATCATTATCGCGGGTATCTTACTCAGCGGATATTTAATCCTTATCTTGACTGTAACTAACTTAGGTCAGAGTCGCTTAAAGGAATCACAGAATAGCGCGCTGAATCTCAGGGTAAGTAATTACACCGAGAGTTTAAGTTTTTTCTTCGATGCCAGTGAAAAGAGCATTGCTAATTTAAGTCTTCAACGTGATGTGAATACTTATTTTTCAAACCTAGCCGCAGGTATGTCGCTGCAGTATGGCTTAGGAACAAGCTTGTTTAGCCTTACTCGGACGATAGATAATTTTACCCAGTCCAATAAGATGGAGGATCAGCTGATCTATTCTAGGGTGATGATTGTTGGATTAGGTGAAACAGTCATTATCGATACTGAGCCTGAGCAGAAATTTGATATTAGCCAACTGCCAATTAAAGAGATGGAGACTGTTGGCCAGAAGATGCACCTCGTTAAAGATGCTAATGGCATTAGCGTTCAGTTATTGCAGACGATTTATCATCAGAATAAGCCTATGGCTATCTTGGTTGCTTATTTTAATACCGACCTGCTTATTCAATTACTCTCGACTCAGGAACATAAAGACAGCGGCAGTTGTATCAAGTTGATCACGTCTGCTGGCGATATTTCAGTTTGGGATTCTCTGCCTAACAACCAGACAAAGTTAAGACACTTAAGCGGACAAGACTCTTCTGGGCTCATCTATTTTGAAAAAAGGGTATATTCGACTCCTTTTACATTAGAAGCTTGGTTTGAACCTGTTAGCGAACAAGATATTTTTACCTCTGCTTGGTTTATTGCTGCGATTTCGCTGCTTGCGCTGCCAGTATTTATGGGCTTGATCTTTCTAATGCGCGTCAATAACGCCAACTTAGTGCTCCAGACACAAGTGGAGTTATCTGCAGAGCAACAGCAAAAACTGGCGATGCAAAATACTCAATTGCATGAAGAGATCTCCAAACGTAAGACCTCGGAAAGTCAGCTGGCTTATCAGGCGACTCATGATGAATTAACCAACTTAGCTAATCGCACCCATGGTATGGCTCGTTTACAAGAGGCGATTCGTAACGCGCATGCGAAACAGGCTCAAGTTTTACTGCTATTTATCGACTTAGATAATTTTAAGCAGGTGAACGATACCGAGGGACATCACGCAGGGGATCTACTATTAAAGCAAGCCAGTGAACGCTTGATAAATGCTGTGCGTACCACTGATATTGTAGCGCGCTTAGGCGGTGATGAGTTTTTGGTTATTGTGCCAGAGATCCAGCATCAAGATTCAGCCAAGCTGGTGGCAAATAGTATTTTATCTGTGTTTGAAAAGCCGTTCCATATTGGGCAACAAGAGTTCTTTATTTCTGCCAGTATTGGTATGTCTGTGTATCCTAGAGATGGCAGCAATGCGTCGACATTACTGAAACGTGCTGATACGGCCCTGTATAGCGTTAAAGATATGGGCAGAAACGGTTTCAGTTTTTACGATGAGAGTATGAACCTCGATATACAGCGAAATTTTGCACTCAATGTGCGTCTGCATCAGGCTGTTCAGCAAGGTGATATCGAGATCTATTATCAACCGATCTTAGATCTTACCACACGCAAAATAGTTGCTGCCGAAGCGCTTATGCGCTGGACCGACAGTGAACTTGGTTTTGTTTCGCCTGAAGACTTTATTCCTTTGGCGGAAAAAAATGGTTTGATCCACCGACTCGGTGACATTGTTTTACATGAGGCTTGTACTCAAGCTGCTGCTTGGCAGGCGATTAGCCCAATCACGATAGCGATCAACTTCTCTAGTGTACAGTTCCGTTATTGTGAGCAGTTACAGGCGCGGATTGTGGATGTATTAAGGACTACAGGCTTACCTGCAAGTCAGCTCGATATGGAGGTGACTGAGAGCTTATTGATCGATCAAGGTCATGCCCTGATGCAGATGTTGTCATACTTGAAGCAACTCGGCGTCGGCTTATCTATTGATGACTTTGGTACTGGCTATTCGGCGCTCAGCTATCTGCAGAAGTTTTCATTCTCAAAGTTAAAAATTGATCGCGCCTTTATCAATAATATGAGCACCTGTAGCTCCGATGAATCGCTGGTATTAGCCATACTGGCGATGGCGAAATCGTTAAAGCTTAAGGTGGTTGCTGAAGGGATTGAAAACGAACAGCAAGCATTGTTTTTACAGCAAAATAATTGTGAGTTCGGTCAAGGATATCTGTTTAGTCGTCCGGTTCCTGCGGCTGAGTTTACCCAGCTATTAATTAATGATCAGCTATCACTTAATGAGCCGTTATGCAGCCAGCAAACTGATATCACCCAAAATCGGGATATTAAGCAAGTCAGTTGAACGAGCCCGTTGAATAGCCAGTTGAATAAGTCAGTTGAATGAGTCAGTGAGCAGGCCCAGTCGCTGCGATTAAATCAGAAAACGGTCTGTCTTTGATAAAAGACAGGCCGTTTTTATTTCTGTAAGCGTAAATTTTGCGAGGGGATTCACCTCACTTTACACCTATTGGTATTACTTCATTTCGCGATAGAGTTGCTTCATCGCCTTAACCAGTCCCTTAACATCATCGTCGTCGTGGAAAAGGTGAGTCGAGATACGCAAAGAGTGAGTCTTGATGTGGTCATTTGGGTCTAGATAGAAAGAGGTGGTTCTAACGATATAACCATACTCCTCATGTAAACGGTCGCGAAACTCGGTCAGTAGCTCGCCATTGTTTAAGTCATCAAATGGGTTAAACGTGGTTAGGCCGCTTGAAAGCTTGCGAATATTCGGCGCGAAGATCATTGCATCAGGGAACTTCTTAGCTAATTCTTTCTTACACAGCGCGCTTAAATCTAAAATACGCTCTTCAATTGCATCACGTCCAATTTCATCCCACAGTGCGCAAGCGTCTGCTAATGCACGTTTTGCTGGGTAGTTATCCTGACCAACCGATTGCAACTTAGTTTGTACTTCAGCTGCAGATGAAGAGGTATTGATGAACCATAGTGGTGTTTCGCGATCGCTCCAAAACTCAAATAGACGATTGGCGTTATCACGTACATATAGAAAACCGGTTGCGCCTGGGCCGCACTGCCACTTATGGCCTGCACCAGAGTAAAAGTCACAGTCGATATCATGGAAATCGAGATTGAACATACCTGGCGTGTGGGCGCCATCGACAATGGTGATAATCCCATTTGGAATGGCGACTTTTTTACAGATTTGCTTAGCAGGCAAGGTGGTGCCTGTAGTGAAGGTGACGTGAGAGAACACCATCAAGCGTACTCGGTTACCATACAGGTTGACTGCGTCGTTAAACACCTGCACGAAATCATCGCTGCTGACTTCATTATTCGGTGTATACACCGGCAGTGCCAACTCAATGACTTCGGCGCCATAGCGTTGTGCCACATGCTTTAGTGGCGTTGTAACGCCGTGGTGCTCATGGTTGGTGGTTAAAATGATATCGCCATATTCAAACTGCAGGCCATTGATAATGGTGCATAAACCGTCAGTAGTATTGCGACATAGCACCAATTCATGTTCATCTGCACCAAAACTCGGGGCGATCTGCTTAGCATAATCTAAGGTTGGAATATTGCTGTTCCAAGGGTTAATCGAGATCTGCTCATTGGTGCGGTTATAGTTCTTCAGTACGCGCTTAGGCATGGTACCTGCTGTACCGATATTCATGTAAGTGGTGCGTTTATTTAAAATGAATTCATTACGTACCTTGTTCCAAAAGCCATGTTCTGAACCGTGACCATGGAAAGTCTCAATATACTCATCAGTGCTCGCTTGAGCGCTTGCAGGTAATAGCGTTGTTCCGGCAGCCGCCAGTGCAACACCTGTCGTTGTCTTCAAAAAACGTCTGCGATCGACATTAGCTAAGCTTGCTTGATTTTCATGTTTCATATTTATCCTCGCCTTTAATTGTCTTTAAAATTAATTGTTTATATTTTTATTTGTTGTTTTTGGTTGTTAGGTGGTAAATGCTATGTTTATTGATGGATTTTATAGTCTAAAAATAGCTAATAACGTGATTTATATCGCATATAGTATTTTGCTTTTTTGTCATAAATCCATGCATTTCAATAGCTTTGACGGTAATTTGACGCTTTGTGTTATTGACGTGTTTAAACTTGATTTTTTATTGATTAATTTAACTTTTTCATAAAAACTAGCAGGGCTAGCCAGTGTGACTTAGCATTTTGTAGCAAAATGAAATTCATTGTCTAAAAGGCAAAAATTGATGCGAGTAGAAGCTATATTTTTACAGTCAAGTTTGACTAAAAGTGCTACCTTCGCCGCATAATTTTTTGATGAGAGTGAAACGACCATGATTACCTTTACCACTAACCTTGGTGATATTGAGATAGAGCTTGATTTTGACAAGGCACCTGTCAGTGCTAAGAACTTTATCAAGTACTGTGAAGACGGTTTTTTTGAGGGCACGATTTTTCATCGTGCGATTAAAGGGTTTATGATCCAGGGCGGCGGATTCACCGCTGAAATGGAAGAAAAGCCAACCCGTGCAGCTATCGTCAATGAGGCTAATAGAGGGCTTAAAAATGTGCGTGGCAGTATTGCCATGGCTCGCACCGACGCGCCGCACTCTGCAACAGGGCAGTTTTTTATTAACTTAGCGGATAACAGCTTTTTAGATCATACGGCCACCACCAACGCTGGCTGGGGCTACGCTGTGTTTGGTCAAGTGACCAAAGGTATGGATGTGGTGACTAAGATTGGTCGGGCTAAAACGGGCTCAAAGGGCGATCATGATGATGTGCCAAGAGAGGTGATAATTATTGAGAAAGTCACCATCAATCAGTAACGTTATCGCTTTATGGTCAGTGACGCCGTTAAGTTTAGTTAAGTTTAGTTTAGTTAAGTCAAAATCTGATTAATAAACAAAAACGAAGAACCCAGCATAAGCTGGGTTCTTTGCTTTAAAAGCGATAAACCATGAAGCGTTTACCGCGTAGTTCATTCTTATCTTTCGCTGCCATCGCATTTTCTGAGTAACGACTTTAAGTAAACACTATTACTATCTAGCGCTTTTTATTTTTTATGCTACAGGTCTAAAGTCAGTGCCTAGGTGCTGTGCGGATCTTATAAAGCCGATAGCTCATCGCCAGTGCGATACAGATAGCTGCGGGGGCAAGTAGGGCGAAGAACTGCAACTTGGCAAAAAGGTAAGCGCCTAATGTGCCACCGGAGATAAAGCCTGCAATGATTAACAGAAACAGTATGGCTTTGCGCTTGTCGAACTTCTCACCCTTGAAGGTGCCACCAAGCATGATGCCCAAATCTGTAAAAATACCAGTAACGTGCGTGGTACGCACGATGGCACCACTATAAGTGGTCGCCAGAGCGTTCTGCAGACCACAAGCTGCTGAAGCCATATAATGACCGTAGTAGGTGCCATCTTGCAGTAAGTAGATAGCAAATAGGAGAAAACCAGCTTCAATGAGCAACAGGGTGTCGTAGTGGCGGCCTAGCTTGACACTGCTGCCGGACAAAAATGCTCCAGAAAGCATTGCGCCAAGGGTAAAGCTGGCTAATATTCCAAGCAGGTGAAACAGGACTGTAGGTGATGAGCTTAACAACTGGGTGCCCACCAAAGTGGCTGTGCCAGAGAGGTGGGATACAGATTGATGTTCAAAGCCCAGTAAACCGATGGCGTTTACGCTGCCCGCAGTAAAAGCCAGAATGAAAGCGCCATACTCAACCCATTTAGGTAGTTTAGAAATCACGGTATAGCCTTAGTTGCACACATCGACAGCGCTTATTATGGGCGCAGAAGAATGCGGACAATTGGTCAGAAAATTAGGATCGTGGGAGCGTTAAACCGGCTCGAGACATACGGTTTAATTTGCACCTTATATTTTGCCAATTATCAACATACTAAACTGCTGCTTGGATCGCAAAAGTTGCGTGATGGCAGATGGCTTGCAGCGAGAGCCTACTTTTAAATGCGATTACTTTATCTGTCGCAATTAAGCCTATTTTATTACACATCAATCAAAGACAATCTTATTGCTTAATAGCGTTTTTTGAATGATAGACCACAAGCGAGTGCAGCACTGGCCAAGAGCACTTGAGCTAAGTTATGGCTGATTGCAGCCAGCGCAAGTCCAGCACCTAGCATTAAGTAATAAGCTAAACCAAAGAGTGCGCCAGCACTGCCTGCAGCATCTTTATATTGGGTTAATGCTTGGCTTAATATATTTGGGATCGCAATACCAAAGCCGATTACCGTTAAGCCCATGGGCAACAAAAAAAGTAAGCTGTTTTGTCCTAAGCAAACCCCTATAGCGCCAACTAAAGCTAACAGGCTAGCAAGGGAGATAAGTCGCTCAGGCCGCCAGCCTTTAGTGAGTAAAAACTTATTTAAAGCACTACCACACAGTACTGCTAGGGCGATAACAATGCCGCTGGTTCCAAATTGCGTCGTACTAAAACCCAGTTGATTAAATATGAAAGGTGCTAAAGAGTAATAGCTAAATAACATCAGATTAAAACTTGCGACCAATACAGCGCTGCGCCACAGGGTTAGGTCTTTTGCCATACAGATACTCAGTGCAAGTAAGGGCGGAGCTTTGTTAGATGAAGCTTGTGTTTCAGGCAGGCGCCAAATAGATATCCCAAGTAATACTCCTGCCAGTAATGCCAGTGCGCTAAAGACCCCCTGATAGCCCCAGATACTCGTGAGTACCGAGCCGCTAATTAGCCCAACTACAGGGCTAACCCCAATGCCTATACCCATGATAGAAAATACCTTAGCCAGCTCCGGACCTTGAAAGCTATCACGGAGCATGGTTTGAGTAATGATAGAGCCTACGGCTGCACCAAATGCACTCAGGCTGCGCGCAAGTAGCAACCATTCAAAGTGCACGCTGTAAAGGGCAATAATAGTGCCTATCCCATAGCTCATTAATCCTAATAGCATAGCGGGTCTGCGACCTATTACATCGGCTAAGCGTCCCCAAACAACCACGCCAAAGGCGAAAGCGATAAAGTAAATGGATAGGGTCTGAGAGGCTGCATGTTCACTGACGTCAAAGGCGCTAGCAATATTGGGCAATACAGGGCTGTAAATGGTCTCGACGATTTGTGGAAACATCATCAAGGCGGTGATTAACCCGATCTCCGGTTTGTTGTTCATATTCTTTCCTAAACGCTAATAGCTCAATTACGAGCGGAGTATAGCGCTGCCACATTTGCTCTATTACAATAATAAAGACTAAAAACAGCTAAAATCGGACAGAAGCGTTTATGGCATTAATTGATCATGAAACCAGATTTGATGCAGACCGTGTTGTGGCGAATGTTGTTGGTATCGCCGCCGATGTGGGCCAGCATGATTCGGGAATGCACTCCCATAAAAAAGCTCAGCTGTTGTATGCACCACGCGGATGTATGTCGATAACGTTATGCCAAGCGGGATTAGTTAAGCGTCAATGTGTGCTGCCACCGACAAAGGCTGCTTGGATCCCGGCTGGAGTAGAGTACTGCGCCAAGATGCGTAACGTGGTGGCCTATCGTTCTATCTATTTCGATATTGAGGTTTTTCCTGAGCTTCCTCAAACGGTTAAATTGCTAGGGGTGAACCCGCTACTTGGGGCCTTGATTGAGCGAATGGCAAAGTGGTCTTGGGATATGCCAAGTCAGCAGCAAGCGGCGATTATCGCCTTATTTATTGAAGAGCTCAATTTGGCTAAAGAGATAAAATTATCACTGCCTATGCCCGCTGATAAGCGCTTACAACATTGGCTACAGCAGCTACACGCAGGCAAGCATCAAGCAGAGCAGCTTAAGTTGATGGCGAGTGAGATTGGCGCCAGTGAGAAAACTATTTCACGGATCTTTAGCAAAGAAACAGGCATGAGTTATCAGGCTTGGCGGCAGCAATGGCGTTTGCAAGCCGCGATAGAACGCTTAGCTGAGGGTAAGAGTGTATCGACAGTCGCATTTTCACTGGGCTTTGCCAGTGATAGCGCATTTATTAGCTTTTTTAAACAGCACCTTGGGAATACGCCAAGTCAGTACTGCAAAAGTTAAGGTAACGCTTTTATAAGTAAACATTATTTAGCCTGTTTGAATATTTTTGAGTGTGAGTTTAGCCACAGTTTACCTGCAACAGATGTCTAATAATCAGGTTGTTGGCGTAGGCCAATAATGTCAGCCGTCACTCATCGGTGACTGACAACAGTAGAAGCGAAATCCACTAATCGAAGCGAGCCTTACAGTGCCTAGACCCAAGAAGTGTCGTCATCTTTCCTGCTGCGTGCCATGTAGCTTATTTAAACCCAATGGCATTGCATCGACTGAACTTGAAAAAATTCAATTAGAAGCTGATGAATTTGAAGCATTAAATTTAGGTGATGTACTGAAAATGAGTCAACTCGATGCCGCGACATCAATGGGGATCTCTAGGCAAACATTCGGTTATTTATTGGCGAGTGCCCGCAAGAAGGTTGCTACAGCCGTCACTCAAGGAAAGGCGCTTTTACTCCCTCAGAACATGAAGAAGGATTTACCATGATAATCGCAATTCCAATGAGTCGAGATCGTTTGGCTACTCACTTTACCAAGGCCGCTGAAATCGCTTTTTATGATGAGCAGCAGTTAATTGCTCGTTATGGCAACCCAGCGGTTAATGGCGGTTGTAGTGCTAAAAAGGCCATGTTAAACCTCATTATCGAGCATAAAGCCGATATCGTGATAGTGCAGCATATTGGCGAGCGCATGTTGGGCAAATTACTTGATGCGGGCATTAGCGTAAGTAAAGCGGATAACTCGCTCGATTTAGCGGAGCTGATTTGCACAGCAAAGGATTTAAATCGTCGTCTAGTGGATGCAAGTCAAGGGCGCGCATCACTTAACCATGAGAAGAAAGGCGGCTGCTGTGGCGGAGCGAGTGGTGGTTGTGGCTGCAGTACAACACCGAGTGCAGGTCATAGTCTAGACTCAAGGTTGCTCAAGATCCCTCAAAAAGTGAGCGTAAATGCCCAACAAGGCGTTGTGCAATATGCAGGCTTTAGAAGCATAAAGTAGGTGACTTGGTTTTATGGGATATTTTGTATTTAATTGTATGCAAATTGAGCGCTTTACATTTTTAGAAAAATATCCCATCTTAGAACAGTATTTCGTCAAAGGAGGACGTTATGGCTGTGATAGCAATGGGATTTATCATCATGTTTCTGGGGCTTGCCTTTATGGGTTTACCAGAACTTAACCGAGTGCTGAAGCAGCATGACAGAGCGCAATGGGATGCATTACTTGGATCTCAAGGCAGCTTTATGTCTTCTTTTGACCGTATGACGCTATTTACCTGGACTTTGAGTCGAGGCTTTGAAAATTCAGAGAATATTGATATTCAGTATGCGGGATTGTTAGCTTACAAGCAGGCGACCCGAGTCAAATATATGATCTTAACCGGCGTATCGCTGATTATTATCGGCGCGATAACGGCTTTGTTTGGATTGTAATTTCCTCGCTGGAATGGGTATAAATCTAAATCTAAATCTAAATCTAAACCTAAATCAAGATACAAAAAAGCCGCAAACACAGACGTGTTTGCGGCTTTTTATTAAGCCATTGCTTAGTCAACAGCAACCATTACGTTGCTTGCCTTGATGATCGCGTATGCTTGACCACCAACAACTAGACCTAGCTGCTCACAAGATTTTTTAGTTACAACAGATGTGATTTCAACACCTGGTGCTAGTTCGATAACAACTTCGTTGTTTACTGAACCTTCATCGATTGATTTGATTGTACCATTTAGGGCGTTACGTGCGCTGATTTTCATAAGTATATCCTTAATAATAAAGGAGTTATTATAAAGTTCTTATTGGCAAATTAGTATCTGTCACGGACAATATGTCGCATTTACTTGAATCACGTCGCATTTGCTTACCCCATATCTTATTTTTTGAGACATGGGTCATATGTTATTAATTTATCGATGATTATCTAGTGATGCTTCTTTTAGCAGCATCACCAACACTTCGAAATGGTCGGTATGGGGGAACATATCGAACAGTTGCACTTTTTGAATTCGGTAGCCCTTAATATTGGCTAAATCTTTAGCCAAAGTGTGTGGATTACAGCTCGAATACAGAATGGCCTTGGGGGCAAACATAGATAATGAGTCACATAGGCTTTGCCCAATGCCTCGTCTCGGCGGATTGACGATAACCACATCGGGTTTATCATTGGCATCACGCCCGTGAGCAAAATCAGTAGAGTCCAGTGCAGTAAAGTCGACTTGGGTTAGCCCCATAGCCTCTGCCGATATCTTGGCACAGGCAATGGCCTCGCTTGAGATTTCAATGCCAGTTAGAGCAATGTCTTTGGCAGCGCAGTGCAAGCCAAAACCACCCACACCACAGAAAAGATCCCATAAAGAGTTGGGCTTAAGCTCGGCAACCCACTCTCTGGCTGTTTGATAGAGTTTTGCTGCGACCTCAGGGTGAGTCTGGAAGAAGCTCTTTGGCCGAATAAATAAAGGCACATCATTAAATTGTTCGGCTAAGCGGGTTTCTTCAGTTAAGAAGATCTCTTCTTCACCTTCGAGGATCGCCATATGTATTGGTTGAATATTTACCGAAACCACTTTTATCTGTGGATATTCACCGACTAATTTAGGGAGCTCACGCTCGATACGTTCGATAGATTTATGAGAGTTGAGCACAAAACGCAGCAGATATTCACCTTTGACTTGGCTGCGGGTAAGCAAAATAAACTTAAGCTCACCTTTAGCTTTATCAACATTATAAGGAGGGATCCCTGCTTGGCGTACAAACAACTCAAGTCGATGCAGTAACTGCTGCATATCGTCAGGATATAGGCTGCAATCACATAAGCTCACAGGTGCCCCCGAAGGCGTGACAATACCTAGAATAGGTTGGTGTGCGGCGCCCAGAACGACCATTTTAGCTTTATTACGAAATCCACTATCAGGCCCAAATACAGGGGCATGCCATTGCTCAACCTCAAAGTCACTAAGAAGCTGGGTTAGGACTTGTGTTTTTGCGTCAACTTGCGCAGACATAGGCTGCTGAATATGGCGGCAAGATAGACACTGTTGTTGATCAAAGTGGGCGCATTTCACTGATAGGTACTCTACATCGAAGGTGACAATTTATGCTGACTATTCTCGATAACCGAATTTACATAGCCATCTAGTGCGCATTTTAGTGGTTTTTCACTAAAAAATCGCCCTTTAGTTGGGAGGGGATATTTTATTGCGTTGCTGGATAGCAAAAGCGTAGCTTTCGCTGCGCTTTTTATCGCATTTTACGCTAGGTATTAGCCAATAGCTGGTGTGTGGCCGCTACGGGTGTTTTGCAGGCTCTTAATCAGCATGTAAATAGACGTAGTCGTTAATACTACCGCTAGGTAGGTGATCAACGAGTGCGCCGAGCTACTGCTGTGCTCAGCAATGATAGGGCCAAATACCGAACCGACACTGTAGCTCAGTAGCATTAACTCTGTTGCCGCCACAATTTTTTCTAGCACCATCGACTCGCAAGCAAGTGTGATAGCGATAGGGTATAGCGCAAAGCAGCTAGCACCGAGTATAAAGTAGCTTGCTGTTGTAAAGGCGATAGATGCGCTATCGGCGATGCCGACGATGCCGATAGTACCTAATAGGCAAAACAATGCCATTAGCAGGCTCTTACTGATCCTCGTCGATAAATAGCTCACTAAAGGCTGCACTAGCATTCCGCCTAGAATAATCACTGCCATTAAAAACGCAGTACGTTCTGTACTGGCAAATTGGCCATTAATATAGCTTGGCATTAGGCCGTAAATAGGACCTAACAGCATGCCAGATACAAGGCAGCCAATAATCGCAGGCAGGCTGATCTTCTTGACTTCACGTAAGCTGATCTTTTGATGCTCTAGTGTTTCTGGCTGACCTCTTTTGACTAAAAGAGGTGGCAAGATAGCCAACATCAATAAGCCAATGACCCATAAAAATGGGGTGACGCCATTAACACCTAAAGGCCCAATCGCCAGCTGTCCAAGTGCACTACCGCCATAAAGGGAGGTCATGTACAGTCCTAAGCGTTTGGCTCTTTGCTTGGCGTTATCAGCCATTAATAGCCAAGACTCAACAACAACAAAAACCCCCGCTACTGCAAAGCCTGCTATAAATCTTGCAACTAACCAAACTGTCGGTGTCGGCATGACGAGCATAGCGACGATGGTTAGGGTGAGCATGGCTAAAAACAGCATCAAAGAAAATCGATGGCCGACTTTAGCCACGATAGTTTGAATGCAAGTTGTACCAACTAAAATCCCCAAATAGAAGATGCTCGCTAACCACGCCACCAATGAGTTATCCATGCCAAATGACGCTAATGACAATGGGATAAGGCTCATTAAGAAGCCAGATGCGACAGCAAAAAATGATAAACCAGCAACAGGTACGAACGTACTGTTTTTGTGTGGTTTGCAGGCAGAAATGTCCACCTTTATCTCCTATAGATTGATAGTTATTAAAGTTTGAGTGTTGGTCTTTGGAGGCGGATTTTATGCTTTTAATATAGAAAGTAAAGCTTAATTTATATACGGACTGATAAAAAACGTATTTTGCGGATTTTATTGCTCTATCTTTATGATTTTGCTTTATTTATCTTTTGATGGCTTTAGCTTTGTTTTATCTTTTTTTCGCTTTTAAATGGATGTTATATAGCGAAGCCTCAGGGGACAAGAGGTAGGTTATTATTTTAAGTTAATGCTTACTTATAGGTGGTTGAGTGGGGATAGGTTAATAGATGGTTAAAAAGCGGCTTTTAAGGCCGCTTTTTAGGGTTGGTTTATAGCTGGTTTAGAGGTATTAGCTTAATTGCAGCGCTACGATTTTTAATGGGTGGTTACCATCAAATGAGGGAAAGTCTGCATGACAGTCTAACCAGGTGTACTGTGTGACTGTTCGGCCTTGCTTTTCAACACAGCGCACTAAGCTTTCAAACCATGTATTACGGTCAACTTTAGCGACATTGTTACAGCACACGATAGTACCGCCAGCTTTGGTGGTTAATAGTGCGGGTTTAAATAAGCCTTGGTAATCATTAATGAGATCGACAATGCCGAATGCACTCTTGGCATATCTTGGTGGGTCGAGAAACACTAAGTCAAATTGAGTCGCACTCAGTTTTGGATAAGAGGGCAGCTTTTGGTTGCGGCGACCGCCCACTTTAAGGCCTGCAAATTGTCGTAAGGCAGGAAAAGCATCACTTTGAATAAATTCACATACATCCTCAGCTTGGTTTAAGGCTGCATTTTTACGGCCAGCGGCTAGGGCGAAAGAAGAAAAATCGACGTTAACCACGCGCTTAGCACCACCTACTGCAGCCGCAGTACCAATACCGCAAGTATAAGAAAACAGGTTTAGTACCGTCTTACCTTGGCTGTTTGCTGCAACGTATTCACGGCCGATACGCATATCTAAAAACAGTAACGGATCTTGCCCTTCATGGCGTAGTTTACTGGTAAATTGAATGCCATTTTCCTGCATCTGTTGTTCGCTGGTTGCGAATTCTTGCAATTGCTCAGTTAATGGATTCAATACGCGTGAGTTCTTATCTGAACGGTCGTTATAGATTACGGCTTGCTCGGTGATTGTCATCAACTGCTGAGTCACATCCGCTAACTCATCTTCAGTCAGTGATTGGTGAAAACTTTGAATGAGCCATGCATTACCGTAACGATCAATATTGAGTCCATTACAGCCTTCAACCGTACCGTGGAAGATACGGTAACAATCAGTTTGCTGCGCTGCAGAGCGCTGTAAGAAATCAGCTCGCTTGGCAATGGCTTGGCTCAATGCTTGAGAAACGGATAAAGCGGTTGGGTTCGATGTAGTTACCGACATAAATATTGGGCTCATTTTAAATACGGTCAGAGGTGACAGTCAATGATAGCAAAATTGCATTAATAAATACCCTCAATCTTAAAGCTAAGGCGATGAGAGTAAGGCTTTGGTGACTTATACCAATTAGTATGAGTATATGGGCTGATAAGATTTGACTCGGATAGGAAATTGACGCACAAATATGCATTGAAAGTGCTACGTTGTCATTGAGTCTAGCTAGGGAGTAAGCGGATGAAAGTGGTGTTAGTACATGGTATTTTTAATACGGGTCATGTGATGCGCTTGCTGCAAAAAAGACTGCAAGCCTCTGGGCATGAGTGCTTTTCGCCAACGATTAGCCCTTTTGATGGCCGCCATGGTATTGAGCATGCCGCCCAAAATTTGAGGCAACAAATTGATGAGTATTTTGGTGTTGACGCCGAGATAGTGTTAGTCGGCTTTAGCATGGGAGGCATTGTTGGGCGTTATTACTTGCAGCATCTAGGCGGTGCTCGGCGAGTGAGTCAGTTCTTTAGCCTATCTACGCCTCACAATGGCAGCTATTTAGCGTACCTACCATACCCTTCTATGGGCGTTAAGCAGCTAAGGCCTAATAGTCGCTTGCTTGCTGAACTTGCCGAGTCTGAAACCCTTTTAGCTGGGGTTAAGCTCTATTCTTACTGGACGCCCATCGATTTTACGATTGTACCCAGCTCTAGTTCTTGTTGGCGAGTTGCTGAAAACAAAAGCTTCATCATTATTTTGCATTTGTCGGTGATTTTTAGTCGGCGTATTGCGAAAGAGATCTGTAATAAAATGACTTGCGATTGAATGAACCAGGCTGTAAACCAAATAGTTATACCGATAATGACTTGCTACACGAACAAGTCATTAACGGAGCAAGTATGCGCCGTTATGCTGAGGCGGCTGGAAAGGTTAAACTTGCCCGACAACCCCGAGGCTTGATATCCACTAAGCTAAATTGCCACTGATAGCGCTGACATAAGCTGTCGACAATTAACAGCCCCAATCCATGTCCATCTATACCGTTATTTTCAGAGGAGTTCAGCCCGCGACCGGTATCGGTTATTTCTATTTGGTGTTTATCGACACAAATTGTTATTTCACCAGCGTCGCTAGCATTGATGGCGTTACTGATAAGGTTACTAAGTAACATCCGCAGTACGGCAGGGCTAGGTTTGATCTGGGGAGATTGTTTAAAATCAAGCAGCAGCGCAATTTGCTTTGACTCGGCTAACAGTGATAAAGACGCGATAACCTGCTCAATTTCTTTGAGTTGCAGTGCTCTAAAATCGTGACTTTCAGTACCTTTATCTTGTTTGACTAAGCTTAATAAGGCATCGACCGTGTGCTGCATATCATGGGCTGAACGTTGGATGCGGTCTCGTTGGCGTGCTTGAAACTCAGGAGAATCATTTTGCTCTTGCAGCTTTGCTGCTCCACAAACCACTGTCAGCGGGGTACGCAGCTCATGGCTAGCGTAGCGGGCAAAGGCTTGCTCTTGTTTTATCATCATCTCATTTTGCTGACGATAGTCGTTTAGGCTATGGGCGAGTTCGCTAAACTCTGTCGCAGATTGTGCTGGGACCGTAAACTTAGGGTGCTTACTGGGAGACTTGAGCTGCTTGCTCAATTGTTCCACGGGTTCAACTAAGCGGCGGCTGAGCTTATGAATGGCAAAGCCAAATAACAAAAAAAGTACGCAGATAAAGCTGAGCACAAATAGGTTTATTGATTGCCACTTGCTATCGCTCAACTCAACATTTTCCGCAGGCATAATTAAGTACAGCGGCTGTACTTTTCCATCTAGTTTAAATTCATTGCGGTATAAGAAGATCTCTTGATGTTGGCTAAGAGAGTCATCTTCAAAAAGCTTGAAGCTGAATATTTCGTGCAATATCCCTGCTGCCTCACGATCGACGACTTCACCTGAAAATCCTCTGGGAAATTGGCTTAAATCGCCATACTGCTCAGGTATGAGCTCATGGGAATAGTAGGCTTGTACATGTAAGCCAATTTTTAGCGGCTGTTTAGCCCCCTGTTGAAATAGGCTTATGGCAAAAGGCGCGCTTGCCTCTAGTTCATGTTGATTCACTTCATCTTCAATCCACTGCATCAGGCTTAGCATAGAGATATAGATGGATAGTCCGATGAATAAGGCTATGGTACTAAAATAGAGTAGCAATTTATGCGGCAAACTCGATGCCGATGGGACTCTGTGGAGCAGGCGGTGTATCAAATCTCCTCTCCTTTTTGTAGCCGAAAGCCTACCTTCGGTATTGTGGCAAGCATAGGTTGTTTGAAAGGTTTATCGAGCTGATTACGTAACTGATACATGTGGCTGCGTAAAATATCACTGCTTGGCGGGAATTGCCCCCAAATGGTATCAATTATCTGTTCACGCTTAACAATATTGGGTGCGTTTTTGATTAGCAGTAACAAAATTTGGTAGGTGATAGGAGTGAGAGCTAGTTGCATGTTTTGGCGGTAAGCCAAGTGTTTGGCTATGTTGACCTCAATATCGCCAAACTTTAAGCTGCCTTGAGCCACTTGGCCACGATGTCGCTTTATCAATGCCTTTAAGCGAGCATCGACAACATCTAGATCAAAAGGTTTGCCTAAGTAGTCATCGGCGCCACAATCAAAACCGTTGAGTAAGTCGGTTTTATTATCTAACGCGGTAAGCATTAAAATGGGGGTGCTGCACCCTAGTGAGCGGAGTGCTTTGCAAAGACTTAATCCATCGAGTTTTGGCAGCATCAGATCGAGAATAATGGCATCAAAATCGAAGGCTTGTGCAAGTGACAGTCCAAGTTCACCATTGTCGGCAAAATCGAGTTCCATTCCTTGCGCTTCAAAGTAATCGCCGAGGATCCCTGCAACATCGCTGTTATCTTCAATTATCAGTAATTTTATTGTCATTATCTATAGGGTTGTTACTGCTGTATATGCGGTGATTTTAGCACTTTTTATGTCGAAAAAATGTCAATGACATTTTTTCGACTTGAGGTTAGGCATGCTACGAACACATTCGTAGTAGCTGGATAAACTTATGCCTTACTCTTCATCCCATAAAAACCTGAGTGGTGCTGAGATTTGCTTGTCAGTTGTAGTGCCGTTATTTAATGAATCTCTTATGATTACTCCCTTAATTGAGCGATTAACTAAGGTGTTATCTGAACTTGATGATAGCAGTGAAATCGTATTTGTTGACGATGGCAGTCATGATGATTCTTGGCAACTCGTGAGCCAATTACCTCTGGTTGATAACGAATATCAATGTATTAAATTGAGTCGTAATTTTGGCAAAGAAGCAGCGATGTCAGCAGGTATTGATCATGCAAGAGGGTTAGTGGTGATTATGCTTGATGCTGACTTGCAAGATCCGCCAGAGCTGATCCCTGCTATGTTAGCGCAGTGGCGCGCCGGGTATGAGATAGTCAACATGAAACGTAAAAAGCGCTTGGGAGAGACTTGGTTTAAGCGTTTCTCTGCAGGTTGTTTTTACAAACTGATGAATTGGGTTTCAGATTCACCAGTGCCCGAAAACGTGGGTGATTTCAGGCTAATGAGCCGTCAGGTGGTAGACAGTATTAAGATGCTACCGGAACGTAACCGCTTTATGAAAGGCTTGTTTAGCTGGCCCGGTTTCTCACAAAAGACCTTAGAGTTTGACCGTGATCCACGCTTTGTTGGTGAAACGAAATGGAATTATGGCAAGTTATTTGGTTTAGCGATGGACGGCATTACATCTTTTAGCTTTAAACCACTAAGGCTCGCAACTTGGTGCGGAGTATTTACTGCACTGAGTGCGTTTATTTATGGCGGCTGGATCGTGGCGAACACGCTTGTTTTTGGCGAAAGTGTTGCGGGTTACCCGTCTTTGATGGTGGTGCAATTGGCGCTTGCCGGGGTGCAACTGCTCGCACTTGGTTTAATTGGTGAATATCTTGGCAGGGTGTTTGTTGAAGTAAAGCAAAGACCACTGTATTTAATCGAAGAGGTGGCTTACAGGCAATCCTTAGCGCAGGTGAAAGCGAGACCCCTCCAGGCTCCTTCCTTTAATGGAGCACAAAAAGATAATGTTAGTTACCTGGAGGCCAAGTAATGCTTCAGGCTTGTGAGGTAGGCAAGACTCGGGATATGTATAAAGGTATTACTGTACTGTTATTGGTGGTGTTAACTCGACTGCTGCTATTGCCTTGGTATCCACTCATGGATACTACCGAAGCACGGTACGGTGAGATGGCCCGTTTAATGGTAGAGACGGGGAACTGGGTGACCCCGTTGTTTGATTATCATGTTCCCTTCTGGGGGAAACCGCCACTGCACACTTGGTTGAGTGCGGGATCGATATTGGCATTCGGGGTTAACGAGTTTGCGGTACGCTTTCCCCATTGGTTGGCAGCGATGTTGACACTGGTTGTCGTGGCAGCCTTTGCGAAACGGCTACGCCTACCAGTTATTTCAATATTGATTATCTTAGCTTCTACTGTGGTATTTACCATCAGTGCGGGGGCCGTGATGACCGATATGGCACTCACCCTTGGGCTGACCCTCGCTATGGGCGGATTTTATCTGTGCTGGCAAGGGGGCAAAGTCTGGGGCTATTTGGCTTTTATTGGGTTAGCTATTGGTTTACTTGCCAAGGGGCCTGTGGCTTTGGTGTTGTTTTCGATAGGAGTTGGCCTGTGGCTGCTATGGCAATATGGGCCAATAAGAATGTGGCGAGAATTGTGGCAGCGTACTCCATTGTTAACAGGCACCTTGTTAATGCTAGCCATCGCGCTACCTTGGTATGTGATTGCAGAGCAGGCAACGCCAGGATTCCTTAACTATTTTCTTGTGGGAGAGCACTGGTCTAGATTTGTTGATAGCGGCTGGAAAGGAGATCTATATGGCTCGGCTCATGATGAAGTGAGAGGAACTATCTGGTTTTACTTCGTTGTAGCTGCCATGCCGTGGTCACTGTTTTTACCTAGAGCGTTCTACAAAATAGCGACAGAGATTAAAGGTAAGCAAACTCAAGAGGGGGCTAGTGAGCCAGCCTGTGGACTTGTGGGCTATTTAGTCTGCTGGATGATCGCTCCTATGCTGCTATTTACTTTAGCAGGCAATATTCTTCCGGCTTATGTGCTACCTGGGATCCCAGCTTTAGCCTTGTTGCTTGGATACGCGTGGCGTAAGAGCAAACTACCGGGATTAAATATTATTGCTCTATGTATTCCCGTATTGCTGGTGGCCACCACTTTTGTACTTCATTTTGGAGCAGGAAAAGACAAGAGTGAGCGCTGGTTATTGGCCCAGCGTAGCGATGCATTAGCAACATATTATTGGCAGAAACAACCGTTTTCAGCACGTTTTTACAGTGCTGGTCAAGCGGCCAAAATCAACAGTATGAAGCAAGTTAGTGAGAGCACTTTTTATCTCGTTTTAAGCAATGAAAAGCTGACTGAACCAGCGTTCTCTCGCTGCGTTAAAGTGGCGAGTAATAAATATCGAGGGCTGCTCAAGTGCCATCGTCGTTAAGCATGAATATGCCGTCAAAGCGCGCTTCATTGGGGCTCGAAAACCAACCGCTACTACGTTTTCTTATTGTTGGTGGCGGCGTATTTATTTTCGATGCAAGCGTATTTTTTGGGCTAGTGAACATCCTCGCATTGCCCTTGCTCCCAGCAAGGGTCGCTGCGTTTGCTGCTGCGGTAATATTGTCGTGGTTTGTGAATAGATACTGGACATTTAGGGGGCGTCATCAAGCCCCCCATATGCGCCAACTATTTATGTCTATGACGGTGGGGAGTATCGCTGCGATGTTAAACCTATCGGTATTTTACTTATTGACCTTTCTCCTAGGCTGGGGGGCGATAAACACTTTTATTAGTTTTGCCTCTGGCGTGTTGGCTGGACTGATAATTAATTGGTTAGGCGCTAACTATTGGAGCTTTAAAGGCGTTAAAGCTGATTAATTCTGAATTAGCGGCTCCTTATGTTACAAACTGTTAACTAGTGGTTTTACTCTGCTGGGAAAACCGCTAGTTTCAGAGACAGGATAATCATGATGAGATAGGGACAGTATGGAGCGCTTCAATATGAGGTCACTTTGCAAAGGATTTATTACGGCCTCGGCTTTGTTCGGGGGCTGCTTATCATTCAATGTTAGTGCTAATTCGACGTTGAGCTTTACCGAATCTACCATTAACGCGCCTTTTGAGTTAACTCACCCGATTATCGCTGCCGACCTGTTATCGCAACCGGGTAAAGAGTTAGTTGCATTTGGCGTTGATGGCTTGAGCCATCGCTGGATGGCTATCTATAAACTCGAACAGGGTCAATATACGCTGGCCTTTAAGCTTGAGTTGCCTCAAATGCTGCACAGTTTTGATATCACGCAGTATCAGGCTGGTGAACTTCAGCAGCTATATTTTCTTTCTCAAGATAAGCTGCAAGTATTGGTTAATAATGATCGTGTCGGACAATTGCAGATTGAAGCTGTGGCTAACATCGATTCTCTGTCATTTAAAGATCGGCCCGATTTTATTAGTCGTGGCGAGTTTATTCAGGATCTCAATGGCGATCAACGCGATGACATCTTGATCCATGATTTTAATCAAGTACACCTTTTCTTGGCCGCAGAACAAGGTTTTGTGCGCCAAACTCTGCCGATTAAACCTCAGTCTCGTTTGTTTGATGATGGCGCGACTTATACTCAGTCTACACTTTATGTCAGTGATATTGATCTCGATGGTTTGGTCGATATCGTCAAAATTGGTGAGGGGGAGCTGGAAGTTTATAAGCAGACTCAAGCTGGCATAGAAACTCAAGCCAATGCTCAAGCTAAAGTCAAAATTCAAAGCAGCGTTCAAAGCAAAGCTCAAGCGAGAATTCAAGCCAAAAATGAAACTCAAGTCGAAGCTCAAAGCCTAGAACGTAGAAATACTTCAGAAGGTGTTCGGGGCTTTGATCCTATTGCTGAGTTTATTTCGGTGAGCCAGCCTATCAGCGGAATTGACTGGTGGAATAAGCGTGATGCTTATGGAGAGCAATTAGATCAAAGTGAGCTGGTGTACCGCAAAGTCGAAGAGCTTAAAGATCTCAATAATGACGGTATCACCGATATGGTGATCCGTTATACCAAGAGCAGCGGCGTGTTCGATAGAGTTAACGATTATGAGATCTATCTGGGGGAAAACAAGCAAGGAAAGTTAGCTTTCCCGAAGGTGGCTAGCAGTGTTGTTAGGGCTGAGGGGACATTAACGGGCTTGGAGTTTATCGATATCGATAATGACGATAAAGATGAAGTGATGGTTGCTGGCTTCGATATTGGAGTGTCGCAAATTATCGGCGCATTACTGTCGGGCAGTATAGACCAAGATGTTCATCTGTTTAAGATGGACGCGAATGGTCGTTTTAGTGATGACTCAAACGTCACTAAAGAGGTAGAGCTTAATTTTAGTTTGAGCTCGGGACAAACCGGTAGCCCAGTGGTGAAGCTGGCCGATCTCAATGGTGATGGTTTAAAAGATCTGTTGCTGTCTGATGATGAGTCGACCTTGAAAGTCTATTTAGGCCAGCGCGGTGATAGCTTGTTTAGCCGTGACGCACAAAAGCATGAGCTTAAACTCCCTGTCGAAGGTGGCATGTTAAAGACAGAAGATCTTAACGGTGATGGTCGAGAGGATCTGTTGATCAAATATGGTCGACAAGACGATAAGAAACTCGCGAATCAATTTAGAGTGTTATTGGCAAGTTAGCTCGTCCGATTGATATTTACCCCATAAATAAGCGGCTTTAGTAAGGCTGCTTTTTTGTTTCTGAAATGCGTTTCCTGACCATTTATCTGTTTAATCTTGCCAGTTTTACTGGCATATTTTCGAAAACTCACACAAGTTTACAAAGCTATTCAAAGCCTTGCTGTTCATTTCACAATCTGACAGTTCTTGACGTATTTTGAGTGTCATAAGTAGCGCACTTATTGCTAATTAGTTAAGGAAGATAAATGAAATTTACACGGTGGGCAGGCGCTGGTTTGTCATTAGTATTGCTAAGCATGGCAGGCTGTAGCTCTGATGATAATGAATCAAGCAGCAACAGTAGTTATATCCAATATTATAATGCTTCGCCAAATAGCACTGCGACAAGATTAGTATTGGATGACTATCCATACTCCGACGTTGAATACGCCGATACTATGCCTAGATATGAGTATCTGACGGGGAACGTAGAGTTAGAAATTACAGGGTTTGATGCGACAAATGATGAGCAATCCCTCTATCAGTCGATTGTTGAGTTGGGTAACACTGAAAACCATCTTTTTATGCTAGTTGGAGATTATAGCGAGCCCGAGTTTGTCGATATTAACTATAACCGTAGCGAAATGGATGAACTTAATAATGATGAAAGTGGTGATTACAGTAAGATGCAGGTATTAGTTGCACATGCTGCGATGGGAGAGCCCAGTTTTGATCTGTATTTTGCCAAACAAGGTGAGGAGTTTGGCTCAGCAGTAATGCTTGATTCTCTTAATTACAAAGAGTACACCACTGAGCAGATGTACGATACCGGAGAATATGTACTCTACCTCACTAAAAGCGGGGAAACAGTACCAATTTATACCACCGCGACACTCGAACTGAATGCTAACACTGTGTATAAATTAATTATTCGCAATAGCTTTGGCCCTGGGGTTCCTAAGCTGACGGTCGATAATGTTGATTCTACAGGGACGCCTGAAACGCATGCAAATATTGATGCCAATGCAGAGTTTCGCTTCTTTAACGGGTTAAATGCGACTCATACAATCAATGCGCAGATTGTGAGTAACGAAGAGTCGCAATATCTTTATGATCTGAATCAAAACCAACTCACAGAATTTAAGGACATTGGCTATAACGATTATGGCGTGAGTATTGTCGACAGTACAACGAACGCTGTTCTTGCAAATAATCTATTGGTGACCTTCAATCAAGACGAAAGCAAGTCCATTTTATTGTATGAAGATGAAATGGGCCAAACCAATGGCATGACCATCAGTCACGATCATCGTCCAAGAGCCTATGAGCACCAGATTAGTTTGGCCAATTTGGTCTCTGATTTTGACGAATTGATGATCTATTTTGTACGAGCAAGCGAGACGATTGAGTCTGCCCAATACAAGCTTACAGGACTCGAGTTCACTGAGCTAGGCGTGATTAGCTTACCTTCTGATGACTATGAAATTAGTGTGGTTTTTGAAGATGAAAATGACACATTAACTTTATTGTATCAGTCAGATGTTGTGCAATTTAGTCAAGCGGGGAATTACACCATGGTGCTAAACAAAGATGATGATGAGTCTCTGGGCTATCGACTGACAACCTTTCAATAGTTGCTAATGGATTAATGATGGGGTGCAGAGGCGAAAATCACATTAAGCGTATTTTATTTGAATAGAGTTAGCGCGTTAATTTTTTGATTTCGTTGGGGCGAAAAATAGTGTTTCCCGCCTCTGCTTTAACAGGGTACAGCCTGTTAATTTAACGACGACCGAGTAGCTGCTTTATACGTAAAGCGAGCTGTTTGGTCTGTTGCATAATGGGCAAAGAAGTTGATTTTGAACCTCGCTCATTTTCATGAATAATGTGATAAACGGTTTTTGTCGACAGTCCATAATCTTTAGCAACGTCCGATAACAAACGGCCGTTATTTTTGACTTCGTTGATAACTTTAAGGTTCAGGTTCATAGCATCCATCGGCATTCTCTTTTTAAGTTCTAATGTTAAAACATCAGTGGTTTGGACGTCTTTGAGCGTGGTGACGGAGTTCCCATGGCAAGGTTGTCTAGCTTGACCTTGTCGTTACTCACGAAACAGAGTTTGTTATTATTTTTTTAGTGTCTGTGAATACTCAATAATATATATGCTTAACATATGCCAAAGCCGCAATATATTTAAAATCATTACATTTCATAAGGTTAAATTTACCGAGCTTACTGTTATGCATGGAATCTGCGAAATCTTGCTCAAAAATGGTGCGCGTGCGCACTATATTGGTGCGTAGATATGTCGGGTGACAGCAGAGCTGCGCTACTGCAGAGGCTATTGGCTACGCTATTAATTCAGTGTTAATTGCTCGATTTTGAATCACTTAACAAGCGAGTCCATTGTCTAATTTGCTGTGGTTTATATACTGCTTTGCAAATACAACTTATAAGTGGCCGCTTTTGTGACTCACACAAGTGGTTGGGAGTGGTTCAAATGAGCGTAAAGCGTAGTTCTTATCTTGCTGGTGGCCTTATCGCCGCCATGATGGTGTCTGGTTGTCAAACAACTAATCCTTATTCCAACGAATCTCAAAATGCTAAAGCGACCAACGGCGCCCTGATTGGTGCTATTGCTGGTGCGGCGATTGGCGTTGCGTCTTCAAGTAAAAACGATCGCGGTAAAGGTGCATTGATCGGTGCTGCGTCGGGCGCTGCATTAGGTGGCGGTATTGGTTACTACATGGATGTGCAGGAAGCTGAGCTTCGTAAGCAGCTGCAATCATCTGGTGTCAGTGTGACACGTAGCGGTGATAACATTATCCTTAATATGCCAAATGACGTGACGTTTGGTGTCGATCAAACGGACTTAAGTCAGCGTGCTCAGCAAGTGCTAAATAGCGTTGTGTTGGTCGCGCTTGAATATGATGAAACCAAGTTAAATGTAATGGGCCATACTGATAGTTCTGGCGCCGAGTCATATAACTTAAGGTTATCGCAAGTGCGTGCGAGTGAGGTGGCGAACTACTTAACTCATCAAAAGGTACCAGCGCAGCGAGTTGCTTCACATGGTATGGGTGAGTCAAAGCCAATTGCTTCGAATCAAACGAAACAAGGTCGCGCTGAAAATCGTCGTGTAGAGATTATTTTAAGCCCGATGCCAAACGCATAACGTGCAATCGTTAATGCGTTGAATTAATGCCACTCTTGAGTGGCTTTTTTATGTCCTAACCTGCTGTCGTGTCGGTGTTATTTATTCCTATCAATATATGAAATTGAGCTAAAGTCGGTCTCTAAGACTGCTATGATTTATGGCGGCAGTAATATGAGGGGGGATGAGACTTTTTGTCTTGTCTGCCTAATGATACCGTGATTGAACTCTCGGGTTTGGCAACTAAAGTTAGTTTGCTAAAAGGCAAGTATTGTTATTTGGTTATAGATGATTTGTCATTGCTTAAAATGAGTGCCTTTATTTAAAAACGAATATTGATAATGGAAAAAATGATGAAAAAATGGATGCTAGTTTCACTTCTAAGCTTACCTTTTGCTGTTAATGCTAACCCCATTGAGTTGAGAGCGGCAGGCAGTTTAAAAAATGCTATGAATGATATTGTTAGTGCCTATCAGGCAGCGAGTGAGCAAACCGTTCATGCTGATTTTGGACCGTCAGGATTATTACTTAAGCGTATAGAGTCAGGTGAAAACACAGACGTGTTTGCCTCTGCCAATATGAAGCACCCACAAGCATTACAAGCTGGGGGGAAGGGCAGTAGCGTAGTGATGTTTGCGCGCAATCAGATGTGTGCCATTGCTCAGCCGAGTGTCAAAATCAACAGCGAGGGGGTGCTAGCTGCGATGCTTGATCCTAACGTGCGATTAGGTACCTCAACGCCCAAAGCCGATCCTTCAGGTGACTACGCCTGGAAAATATTTGCAAAGGCTGACCACTTACAGGCTGGAGCGACGGCTAAGCTAGAAGCCAAAGCATTGCAGCTCACCGGTGGTGAAAACAGTGCAAAAGCGCCTAAAGGCCGTAATACCTATGCTTGGGTGATGGAAAATAAACGCGCCGATCTGTTTTTGACTTATTGCACCAATGCGGTGCTGGCTCAGAAAGAGGTCAAAGATCTGCAAGTTGTTCAGCTGCCTGAGCCTTTAAGTGTTGGAGCTAATTATGGTTTGATTGTACTCGATGATGCCCAACAAGATGCCTGGAAACTGGCGATGTATATTCTCTCTGAACCCGGGCAAATGATCCTAGCTGACTACGGTTTTGATGCCCCATTAAAGCAATAGGATTTGTAATCAAAAGGCCGCAATAGCGGCCTTTTGATTAGTCTTTAATAACTAATTTGATAACGAACTTGATAACTAGTTAAGTAAGAAAATCGTGGCTAAGCCTAGGAAGGCAAATAAGCCAATCACGTCGGTGACAGTGGTTAATACCATCCCCCCTGCTAATGCAGGATCGATGTTCATCCTCTTTAGCATAAGAGGGATCGTTGCCCCTGCAAGACCCGCTACCGTCATATTGATGAGCATAGCGCCAGCAATCAAGGCTCCCAAGGCGATATCGCCTTTCCATATCCATACAGCGACAAAAACGAGAACAGACCACAGCAAGCCGTTGAGGAAGCCAATGGCGAGCTCTTTACCTATCAACCAGCGAGAATTGCTTTTACCGATTTGGCCAAGGGCAATACCGCGAATAACCAGAGCTAAAGTTTGGTTACCAGCAACGCCGCCCATACTGGGAACAATAGTCATCAGAATCGCGATCGTGGCAAATTGTTCAATCGTGCCTTCGAACATATTACTGACTGATGCCGCGAGTAATGCCGCGAATAAGTTAACGGTTAACCATAGTGAGCGGCGAAAGGTACTTTTTAATACTGGACCAAAGGTATCAGTATCGTCGTCCATACCTGCCATGCCCATCATAGAGTGTTCGGCGTCTTCACGAATAACGTCGACCACGTCATCGATGGTAATACGGCCAAGTAGCTTGTTGTCAGCGTCGATAACGGGGGCCGACACCCAGTCATGTCGTTCAAATAGCTGCGCCACTTCGCTGTCAGACATGCCAATAGGGATCCCTTCAAGATCCGACACCATTATTTCACGTACTGAGGCGTTTGGGTCACAGGTCAGCAGATCTGCAATACGTACACCACCTAACACGCTGTCTTGTTTATCGACCACATATAGCATGTCTGTGGCTTGCGGAAGTTCACCGCGGATCCGCAAGTAGCGCAAAATCACGTCGATATTGACGTCTGGCCTTAAGGTAACCGTATCGGTATTCATCAAGCTGCCAGCAGTGTCGTCAGGGTATGACAGCGCTTGTTCGACACGCACGCGATCTTGCTTGGTCATTGACTGCAAAACTTGCTTAAAGATGCTGTCAGGCAGGCTTCGCAAAATATAGGCTAAGTCATCGGTGTCCATGTTTTCGGCGGCTTTTGCAACGCGCTCTGGACTCATCTGAGCAATGAGACTGTCTTTAAGCTCTTCACCGAGTTCGTCGAGGATTTCACCTGTGTGTTCCTGGTCAATCAGTTGCCATAGCACTTGACGAGTACGAGGTGGAGAAGATTCGAGAATAAAAGCAATGTCCGTTGCAGCCATATCCTGCAACATGTTGCGGACGTGGACAAACATACCGTTGCCTAATGCTTGAGTCAGCTGATTGAGACGTTGGTCAGTTGTTTGATTATCTAAGACTTCAATCGGCATAGCTCCCTCACTGGGTCGTTTTAAAGGCGCTTATCATAACGTAACTCAAGAGTATTTATGTGCGGTAGCTAGGAAATTCATTAGGAAAATAACGAATTAATTATCTTCATCAAATCTGGCATCAATTAATTGGCAAATGGCATCGAGCGCTGCTTGGGCGTCTGTCCCGGTTGCAACGAGTTGTACCGTTTTTCCCATTCCTGTTTCTAACATCAATAAGCCTAGTACACTTGTAGCCGAGGCTTGTTTCTCACCTTGAATGATGGTGATCTCAGCATCAAATTCGGAGGCTAAAACAACGAGTTTTGTGGCAGCGCGAGCGTGAAGACCTAGTTTATTGCAGATGGTAACTTCACGTTCAATGGTCGGCATTTTTTAGCTCACGGTGGCGGACTTGTATTTTATGTTTGCCATCTTTGAAGTGAGCAGCAAGGCGCTCAGTGATATAAACCGATCGGTGTTGGCCACCGGTACAGCCAATCGCAATGGTAAGGTAGCTACGGTTGTTACGTTCTAGATCGGGTAACCAAGTTTCGAGTAGATCTTCAATCTGTTTAATAAACAGGTTGACCATTGGGCGTTCATTTAAGAAATCTTGTACTGGTTGGTCGAGCCCAGTCATAGGGCGCAGGTCGGGCTCCCAATGTGGGTTTGGCAAAAATCGTACATCAAACATAAAGTCAGCTTCGGTTGGCATACCATGTTTAAAACCAAACGATTCGAAGTTGATCATCAACTCTTTATCAAGATTGCCAAGTAGGATCTCACGCACCTGATCATTAAGATCGTAAATGTTGAGATTTGAGGTATCGATATAATGATCGACAATGTTGGCTAGCGGCTCTAACAAGCGACCTTCTAGCGCAATGGCCTCTTTAAGCGAAATGTTATCGTGCGATAAAGGGTGCAGACGACGGGTCTCGTTATAACGTTTAAGTAGCACTTCATCGCTTGAGTTAAGGAAAAAGCTTAATAACTCGACCCCATCAGGCAGAAAAGTGAGGTGCTTAACCAGCTCATCTTTCTTTTCTGGCAGGTTACGAATATCGACACTGATGGCGACAAGCTTAGTGTTACCCGATAGCTCTTTGAGTAAGGTCCCCATCATTGGCAAGGGCAGGTTATCGACACAATAATAGCCGAGATCTTCTAGCATTCTTAATAGAACGGACTTACCTGAACCGGAGCGACCTGAGACTAAAACAAGCTTCATCGTATGGTTACCTGATAGACATTAAACAAAATGTATGATTTTTGTGGTTATATTGTGTAAGTGTATAGATTAACTTTTTTAAGGCTGAAAGCAAGAAGTTGAGCGGGTGAATAAGAATAAATAATATTGCTGTAATAATTACTTAGGTCTTTAAATCATTTACCTTTTGTGTAAAAAATAAATAACTTAAAGACCTGAGTAGTTAGCTATTGGGTAATGACTTGATATAGCTCTGATTCATTGCTGGTCTTTCTCAACTGCTTAACCACCGCTTTATCGTTGAGTTTTTCAGCCATACAAGACAGTGTTGCTAAATGTTGCTCACACTGATCAGATGGCACCAATAAAGCAAATAGAATATCGACAGGCTGCTTATCGAATGAGTCAAATGGGATAGGAACTTCACATTTAACCAATACTGCAACTGGACGTTCTATATTCGACAGCCTTCCATGAGGAATCGCTATACCATTACCTATTCCCGTGCTACCCATTTTCTCTCGTGCCAAGAGACTTTCAAAGATCTCTTGTGAAGAAAGGGTTGGGTACTGGACAGCGGCAATGTCACTGATTAACTCCAGTACTTTTTTCTTACTGCCCGGAGTGGCGCAGGTAGTGCACTCCGGCTGCAGGATGGTACTTAGTTCCATCGTTAGTGTTTAGTCAGCTTCTCTTTGTGTTTAATAACCTGACGATCTAGTTTATCGATCAGGGAGTCTATTGCAGCATACATATCTGCATGTTCCGAAATAGCAAATACTTCCCCTTTTTTAAGGTGAATTTTAGCTTCGGCAATCTGCTGCATTTTTTGTACATTCAAAATAACGTGCACATTATTGATCTGATCGAAATGTCGTTCAAGCTTTGTAAATTTCTCTTCTACATAACCGCGTAGTGAATCGGTGATTTCGATGTGATGTCCTGTCAGGTTGATTTGCATTATCGATCCTCCATGTGCCTAATTTTGAGTTATAAACTCTTACGTTGGTTTGAGGGCGGGATCAGCATCGCTTCTCGATATTTTGCAATCGTACGTCTAGCAACTTTAATCCCTTGTTCAGCCAGAAGCTGGGCCATTTTGCTATCGCTTAACGGTTTCCTCTGGTTTTCAGCTGCGACTAATTTCTTAATAAATGCCCTAATTGCTGTCGATGAGCATTCTCCGCCATCGTCGGTACCCACATGGCTTGAGAAGAAATATTTTAGTTCAAAAATGCCCCTTGGGGTGTGCATGTACTTCTGTGTGGTAACACGTGAAATGGTAGATTCATGCATTTCAACAGCTTCGGCAATGTCATTGAGTACCATAGGTTTCATGGCTTCTTCACCGAACTCAAAAAAGCCTTGCTGGAATTTGACGATACAGTTTGTCACTTTCAATAAGGTGTCGTTGCGGCTTTCCAGGCTCTTTATAAACCACTTAGCTTCTTGCAGGTGGCCACGGATAAATTGACCGTCGGCCTGATTCGTTGTGCTACGCGCCATTGATGCGTAATGCTGATTAACATTAATCTTAGGCATATAGTCAGGATTTAGCTCTACCACCCAGCGACCTTTTTTCTTGCTGACAGACACGTCGGGAATGACGTATTCATCTTTACTGCGTGCAATGGCAAGCCCAGGTCTTGGGTTAAGAGTTTGGATCAGTGTGATCGCCTCACGTAAATCATCCTCTTTGAGTTTGGTTTTACGCATTAACTGCCTAAAATCACGCCCCGCAATAAGGTCTAAATAGTCTTTAATCAGTAATCTTGCATTTTCAATGTGCGGTGTATCTGCGGCATATTGTGCTAGCTGGATAAGTAGGCATTCACTTAAGTTGCGGGCGGCAACACCGATAGGATCAAAATGTTGAATTCGTTTTAAAACGGCTTCGACTTCATCGAGTTCAGTTTCAGGATCGCCCATCGCTTCGAGAATTTCGTCACAGCTCTGGGTTAAATAACCTCGTTCATCGATCGCATCAATAATCGCGGTGGCGATAGCAAGATCGTTATCTGAAAATGGGGTGAGGTTCTTTTGCCACTCAAGATGCTCATATAAGCCTTCGCTAGTCTCGCCTTGGAATGGCATGTCATCTTCACGACTTACGCCTGAGCTAGCATTAGAGGAAACGGTGTAGACTTCATCCCAAGTGGTATCCATAGGCAGGTCATCGGGCATGGAATCTTGGGTGAGGGCTTCGGAGGTGTCAACGCTTGCGCTATCTTGGGTGAGTTCACTATTAGAGTCATTTACAGAGTGATCTTCATCGTTGATCATATCGCCATCTGACTGCTCTTCATCTAGCTCCAGTAACGGATTAGAATCTAATGCTTGTTGGATCTCTTGTTGCAGCTCTAAAGAAGACAGTTGTAACAGGCGAATGGCCTGTTGTAACTGGGGAGTCATAGTGAGCTGTTGACCCATTTTGAGCTGGAGTGACGCTTTCATTTTACCGCTATTCCCTACACTGTAGTTAAACGTTAAAGCTCGTTGAACTGGCGAAGGTTGCTCAAAAACTCAACACGTTGATTTTTTTGGAAATAATTCCATATTGAGTTTTTCAGCTTCCATACTGTGAATTAACTATAGCCTGAATTGTTCACCTAAGTACACCGCTCGAACCTGTTGGTTGTCCAAGATTTCGGCAGGTGTACCTTCAGCAATCAGATTTCCGTGGCTTACTATGTAAGCACGCTCACAAACGTCCAAAGTTTCGCGAACATTATGATCGGTGATCAGTACGCCCAGACCGCGACTCTTAAGTTGTTCAATAATTTTTTTAATATCGATAACTGAAATGGGGTCAACACCCGCGAACGGCTCATCTAACAAGATAAACTTTGGATTAGCTGCGAGTGCCCGAGCAATTTCTACCCGGCGGCGTTCGCCTCCAGACAATGCCATACCTTGGCTGTCACGAATGTGAGTGATATGAAACTCTTCGAGTAGATGCTCAAGTTGTTCTTCACGTTGCTCGTTATTGATGTCATGACGAGTCTGTAAGACGGCCATGATGTTGTCACGTACTGACAGCTTTCTAAAAATACTGGCTTCCTGAGGTAGGTAACCGATACCTTTACGGGCGCGTAAATGCATAGGATCGAGCGTAAGATCGTCATCATCAATAAAGATCTTACCCTTATCACTCTGTACTAGGCCAACCACCATGTAGAATGTCGTTGTTTTACCTGCACCGTTTGGGCCAAGCAAACCAACAATCTGACCTGTCTTTACGGTTAAGCTAACATCTTGTACGACGGCACGATTTTTATAGCTCTTAGCAAGATTGACCGCTTTTAAGGTGATTTGGTTCATTGCTGTTCCTGCTTTTTCGCTGGCGATTCTGGTTTCTCTTCCTGATAGGTTTCAGGCTGAATAATGGTGATAACTCTGTCATCGCCCTTGCCAGTACTTTCTGCAATAAGCTGTTGCAAACTGATGTTGTATTTAATGCGGTTACCTGTGACCTGGCTACCGTCTTGCGCTAGGGTGGCTTCGCCGACTAAGGTGAGTGTGCGCGTAGCAAGTTCGTAGCGGATCTCTTTTGCGCTAGCCGTTGCCGGGCGTCCATCATCCATTGTTTGGGTGTAAGTGGCTGGGTTACCAGTCGCCACAAGCGTTTTACCGCTCTTATCTTCTTTTGAGAAAACCCGTAGCTTATCGGCATTCATCTTGATTGTGCCCTGAGTGACTTCGACAGGCCCAAAAAAGATAACCTGATTATTCTTGATATCAGCTTCTTGGCTAGCGGCCGCAATTTTCACCTCTTGCATCAGGTCATCAACTTTAGCAACAGAGCTGAAACTGAGCAGACAAAATAGGCCTGCAAGGATAGATTGATTGTATTTCATAGCGTCCTTCTACTCAGCTAAAGCGTTTTCTTTAGCTAGTATGAGTGTAAAATTGTTCAATATGTTGGCGTTACTGAGCTTCGTAGATACCTTCTACTTGGCTGATTAGTTTTACGCTCTGGGCATTCAGGTCGGCATATAAGCCTACACCTTGAATGACGAATTCGTTGCCAGTGACGTGGATAATTTCATCTGACGTCATGATCATAGTATTCAAATCAAGATCTAAATAGCTGGTGCTTAACGTCTGTATCGGCTCTTCTGGGCTAATCGAGTCGATAATAACATTGTTTTCTAGCGTTACCTTGCCAGTGACTTTATTCAGGCTGCCTTTATCACTTTTAAGTCGCCATTCGGCTAGGCCATCATCAGGGTAAATGAGATAAACAGGCTCAGTAAAATAGGTCATATTGACGCTATCAAAGTGTTCCATGTGTTTCGCTGTTACTTCGCTATTGATGAAGCCTAACTCGTTATATTCGATGCTACGTAGATCATCGATAATATAGTCGGGTCGCTGACTTGTATCGATATTCAGCTCCTGCTCGCTTTTTTTAGACTGAACTTGCCAATAGAGCAAAAGTGCAGTGCCAAAAAGTGCGATTATCGCAAGGGTGACGCGGTTCATATACTCATCCCATGAGCTGAGTCAAACTTGTCTTGGCTTAATAGTAGTAAATCAGTGAGTTCGCGTAGGGCGCCGTGGCCGCCTTTAATATGGGTGGTCATTTTTGCATGTTGTTTTACATATGGGTGACCATCGGCCACACAAACGGAAAGACCAACCTGCTGCATAACGGGCAAGTCCACCATGTCATCACCAATATAAGCGACCTCTTCAGGGCTAACATTATAAAGTGATAGCAGTTCATTATAGGGGGCTAACTTGTTATCGACACCTTGGTAGATGTGGGTAACGCCTAGAGCGGTAAACCTGTCTTCAACGATTTGTGATTTACGACCGGTGATAATCGCCACTTGGATGCCACTAGATAATACTGAGCGTACGCCATATCCATCACGAGTATGGAATGTTTTAAGTTCTTCACCGCTGTTGCTCATATAGACTAGGCCGTCGGAAAACACGCCATCAACATCGCAAATGAGTAGTTTTATCTTGCTGGCTGCTTGCCAGACTACATCGCTAATAGGGCCGTATAAACCTTGCTTGGACATATTAAATTACTCCTGCTTTGACCATATCTAGCATGTTTAATGCGCCAACAGGCTGTTGTTTGTCGTTAATCACGATTAAACCATTAATACTCTTAGTATCCATGACTTTTAATGCTTCTGCTGCAAGCACGTTATCGGTAATGGTGACGCAGCCTTTAGTCATCACCTCTGCGATAGGAGTAGTGCGTAAATTGACTTCAGCGTCGATAACCCGGCGTAGGTCACCATCGGTGAAAATACCGACTAAGGTGTTGCTGGCATCAACAACCGCTGTCATGCCTAAGCCTTTTTTAGAGATCTCGTACAGCGCCTCAGTAATACAGATATCATTTTGCACACTTGGTAACTCACAGCCCTTATGCATGACATCACTGACTTTAAGTAGCAATTTTCGCCCTAGGCTACCGCCGGGGTGAGACAGTGCAAAGTCATCTTGAGTAAAGCCGCGCGCTTGCAATAACGCAACCGCTAGGGCATCGCCCATGACTAATGTTGCTGTGGTGCTCGACGTTGGTGCAAGCCCAAGTGGGCAAGCTTCTTCTGGTACTTCAATGCAAAGGTGCAGTTGCGCCAGCTTCGCCATATTAGAATCTGGCTTACCCGTGACAGAGATCATTGGCAGCCCCATGCGCTTAATGACTGGCATTAAGGTTAAGATCTCACTCGACTCACCTGAATTTGAAATCGCAAGTACGATATCGTTCTCACTCAATACGCCTAAGTCGCCATGGCTAGCTTCACCGGGATGCACAAAAAATGCAGGTGTACCTGTGCTGGCTAGTGTGGCTGAAATCTTGTTGCCAATGTGTCCTGATTTGCCCATGCCCATCACGATAACTTTACCTGTGCATTGCAATATTAATTGGCAAGCTTGGGCAAATTCTGAAGAGTCAATGTACTGATACAGATTATCGAGTGCTTGTTTCTCGATATCGATGACCTTAGTACCCCATTGGCGTAGTTGATTTGCATCTACCATTTCTTGGTCTCTCTTTAAATTGCTGCTTAACGTATCGCACCCATTGCTAAGATAGGAAGAGTAATGCCTGGTATGCGATAAATGTAATAAGTAATACTACGCCATGCCATGGTTTTAGCTGTCTGGCGCGTCCAGATAATAAGATCAGTATTGCAAGTGCGCTGCTTGTTGCAAGCACCATATAAAAATCACGGGTACTCGCCGCTGCATCAACAGCGCCAGGCGCTATAATGCCAGGTATAGCAAGTACCGCTAGAATATTGAATAAGTTTGAACCAACTATGTTACCGATCGCAAGGTCATCTTCTTTTTTTAAGACTCCGGCAATACAAGCGGCGAGTTCTGGCAGACTGGTACCGACTGCAATAATGGTTAAACCGATAACTAAATCAGACAAATGATACGCTTTAGCGATCCCTACTGCACCTTGTACCATCCAGTCTGCGGATAATGGTAACAATACCATACCCACAATCAGCCATAAAATGGCTTTACCCGTTGGGACGTCGGCAGGCACTTCGCTTTCTGCTTCAACGGCTAATGCATCTTTGTCTTTACTGTTTAAGCCATGCCAGATTAGGTAACCCATTAAAGCGATAAATAGCACTAATAAGCTAATGCCTTCGATACGGGTTAAAAAACCATCGTAAAGAAAGTAACCTACAATCACTGTAGCGACTAGCATCATTGGGATTTCACGTTTGAGTGTCTGTGAGCTCACCGAAATTGCGCCGAGCAAAGCGGTGATCCCCAAAATTAAAGTGATGTTAGCGATGTTAGAACCTAGTACGTTACCAATTGCGGTATCAGTCATGCCTTCGAGTGATGCGGTCGCCGCAACGAACATTTCAGGAGCCGAACTCCCCATAGCGACAATCGTTAAACCAATAAGCATTGGCGGTAAACCAAGGTTACGAGCAAAGGCTGCTGCACCGTAAACAAACTTATCGGCACTCCAAACAAGGGCGCCTAAGCCTGCGACTAACATAAAAATATTAAATAACATCGATTCTTAGTATTTTGGGGTATAGCCGCGTATTTTCGCTGTAATTGAAGAAAAATGAAAGTATTGAGGTGAGATAGTCTTGATTTGGTTGTGCCTCTTTAGTCAATTACGTACAATTTCTCCCTTTCCGGTACGGAAAACGGAAGTTTCCATTATTAGATGCAGGGTGCTTGCATGACTGAAATCCCCAAAACATTGGTTGAAACTCAAGGTATGACCTTTAGCCGCGGCGAACGTGTCATTTTTCAAGATGTCAGCCTGTCGATACCTCAGGGTAAAGTTACCGCGATCATGGGCCCAAGCGGTATCGGAAAAACCACACTACTTAAGCTTATTGGTGGGCAGTTAACCCCTGATAGCGGAACAGTAAAATTCGATGGCGTAGACGTACATAAGTGCAGCCGCAGTGAACTGTTTGCTCTGCGTAAACGTATGAGTATGCTGTTTCAAAGTGGTGCGCTGTTTACCGACATGAATGTATTCGATAATGTTGCTTTTGCACTAAGAGAGCATTCAGGTCTACCAGAAGAGATTATTCGCCGAATCGTATTGATGAAACTCGAAGCCGTAGGGCTTAGAGGCGCCGCGCAGATGATGCCGACAGAGCTGTCCGGTGGTATGCAGCGCCGAGCAGCATTAGCACGCGCAATTGCATTAGAACCTGAGATGGTGCTTTACGATGAGCCATTTGCGGGGCAAGATCCGATCTCTATGGGAGTGCTGGTTAAGCTTATTCGTGAGCTGTCAGATGCACTCAATCTCACTTCTGTTGTGGTATCTCATGATGTGGTAGAAGTGCTTGGCATTGCAGATTACGTCTATGTGTTGGCAGACAAGCGCATTATTGCTCACGGTACACCAGAAGAGCTGCGTTTGGCCGATAATCCGCAATTAAAGCAATTTATTGGCGGCGAACCCGACGGCCCGGTGCCGTTTCACTATCCTGCAGAAGATTATAAGAAGGAACTACTCCGTGAGCTTGATTGATCAAATTGCGCGATTAGGTAAGTCTGCAATTGAGTTAGTGGTAGGGCTTGGACAAGCCGGCTTAATGCTATGGGGCGCAATTGCACATCGCCCAAGATTTCGAAAAGGCACCCCATTACTGCTAAAGCAGTTGTATGTTGTGGGCGTGCAGTCGATGGTGATTATCTTGGTTTCGGGTCTGTTTATCGGCATGGTACTCGCGCTGCAGGGCTATAATATTCTTGTGGGCTTTGGCACTGAAGAAAGTCTTGGGCCGATGGTGGCTTTGAGCTTATTAAGGGAGTTAGGCCCGGTAGTGACTGCGCTACTGTTTGCTGGCCGAGCAGGTTCGGCGCTAACGGCAGAGCTTGGTCTAATGAAGAGTACCGAACAGTTGGCGAGTCTAGAAATGATGGCTATCGACCCGCTTAGGCAAATTATTGCACCACGTTTTTGGGCGGGAGTGATCAGTTTGCCATTGCTAGCCTTGATGTTTACTGCTGTAGGGATCTATGGTGGCCACATAGTTGGTGTGGAGTGGAAGGGCATTGATAGTGGTAGTTTTTGGTCGATATTGCAGGCGTCAGTTGAGTGGCGACAAGACATTGTTAACTGCATTATCAAGAGCTTTTTATTTGCGGTGGTGGTGACATGGATTGCACTTTATCGTGGCTATCATGTTATCCCTAATCCTGAAGGGATTAGCCGTGCAACGACGCAGACGGTAGTTCAATCGAGCCTAGCAGTTTTAGCATTGGACTTTTTGCTGACAGCGATGATGTTTGGCCAGTAATTTTTACGGTGACGCAGGAAGCTTCCACGTCGTTAATTATTGTTTAGATTTATTGAATAGAGTGGTAAATGAGTTATGTTGACAAGGAAAATTGAGATTCTAGTCGGTCTATTTTTATTGTCCGGGTTGGCAGCCTTTTTAGTATTGGTGTTTAACGTTGCCAACGTCGAGGTCAAATCGGGCGATAGCAGTTATACGCTGTACGCCAAGTTTAGTAATATTGGTGGTCTTAAGGTACGCTCTCCCGTTAAAGTGGGTGGCGTGGTGGTTGGTCGTGTGAGCGAAATCAATCTTGACCCTGAGAAGTTGGTGCCAGTAGTCAGCATCGCCATGGATAAGCGTTATCAGTATTTTCCAGAAACCAGCACCTTATCTATTTTAACCTCAGGCCTGTTAGGTGAGCAGTTTTTAGGGCTAACGCCAGGGTTTATGGACGACGATATTGAATTGTTAGCCGATGGCGACAGTATTGAGGACACCCACTCAGCACTAGTATTAGAAGACTTGATTGGTCAGTTGCTGTATAGCATGGGTTCAAAGGATTAACCTTCGGTAAGCTATTGGAGTATACGAATATGTTTAAAAGTATTTATCGCAGCATTATGTTCGTCTTGATGGCGGTGTGTAGTCTAGGTGCGCAGGCTGCAGACGCAGTGGCAAGTGCTGATATCGACCAAACCAATCCTTTTACTATGGTTGAAGAGGTCGCAAATAAGACCTTTGCGCGTTTTCATCAAGATGAAAAGCTGATTGCCTCAGATCCGGATCATTTAAAAGTGATTGTGACGGAAGAGTTGATGCCGTATATCGACTATAAATACGCATCTTATAAGGTGTTAGGCCAGTATTTACGTGAGACGAGCAAAGATCAACGTGACCGTTTTGTTGAGGCATTTCGAGACTATTTGGTTTCAACCTATGCGCAAGCGTTTACTGAATATACCGACCAAACTGTAGAATATGGTAGAGCTGAAGATTTTGCCGATGAAAAGTTTGTCAGTGTTAATGTGCAAGTTGTTGAACAAGGCCGCCCTCCAATTAAGTTGCAGTTTAAAGCGCGTCGCTTAAAAAACGGTACATGGAAAGCGTTTGACTTAGTTGCTGAAGGGGTAAGCTTGTTATCATCGAAGCAATCAGAGATTACTAACCTTGTTCGCCAACAAGGTATTGAGTCAGTGATAACCATGCTCAAAGAACGCACTGCTGAGCGCATTGACTTAAACGCCAAAGAGAAACAGAGTTAGTGGCAAGTTTTAAGCAGCAAGGGATTAACTGTGCAGTATCGGGTCGATTAGATCAAGATGCGGTACGTAGTCTATGGAATAGCCGCAATAGTATTTTAGCGCCAGAGACTGCATTTTTGCAGCTTTCTGGCATTGAGTATTGTGACAGCGCCGGGGTGGCATTTTTACTTGAGTTCGTCAGTATATTTGCCGCCAAAGGTGCAAGCCTTAAGTTAGTCTCGCCTTCAGAGCAGCTTAAGAAATTTATTATATTATACGATTTAAACGACTTCTTTATTGAAGAAGCTAAGTAAGGTGAATAGTTCCATGGAATGCAAAGAAATTGAAACCATCCTTTTAGACGCGCTTTCTTTAGAGGAAGTTAAAGTGACCCAAGAAGGGACACACTACAAGATTGTTGCTGTAGGTGAGTGCTTTGACGGCATGGGACGAGTGAAACAACAACAGACAATTTACGGCCCATTAATGGCCCGCATTACTAGCGGTGAGTTACACGCTATTACGATTAATGCATTCACGCCAACACAATGGAAGCGTGAAAAAGTTTTTAATATGTAATCGCGGATTTAGAGAGTTAAAGTGGATAAATTAAAAATAGAAGCAAGTGGTGCACTTGCTGGAAACGTGGTTATCTCAGGTGCTAAAAACGCTGCCTTGCCAATCTTAATGGCGGGCGTGCTGGCCGAGACAGACTTCAATGTTTCTAACGTACCAAATCTAAGAGATGTGAACACAAGCTGCGAATTGCTTCGCTGCTTAGGTGCTGAAGTGACTCGCTCTGGCACAGATAAAGTGTGTATCTCAACAACCAATCTAAATGAGTTTTGCGCGCCGTATGAGTTAGTAAAAACCATGCGTGCATCGATTCTTATTTTGGGCCCTTTACTTGCACGATACGGCACTGCCGATGTGTCTTTGCCTGGTGGCTGCGCCATCGGTGCGCGCCCAGTTAACTTGCATTTGCAAGGTCTTGAGCAGATGGGCGCACAGATTGAAGTGCAAGAGGGCTACATTAAGGCTCGTGTTGATGGCCGCCTAAAAGGCGCGCATATCTTTATGGATATGATTAGCGTTGGCGCGACAGAAAACTTGCTAATGGCAGCATCATTGGCCGATGGTGAAACCATTATCGAAAACGCTGCCCGTGAGCCTGAAGTGGTCGATCTGGCAAACTGCTTGATTGCTATGGGTGCTAAAATTGAAGGTGCGGGTACCGATACCGTGCGTATTCAAGGTGTTGAATCGCTAAAAGGCTGTGATTACAAAGTCATGCCAGATCGCATTGAAACCGGTAGTTTCCTGGTTGCTGCGGCTGTGACCCGTGGCAAAATCCGTTGTACTAAAGCGGATCCTAAGTCACTTGAAGCGGTTTTGGCAAAGCTTGAAGATGCAGGCGCAAACATCACCACAGGTGATGACTGGATTGAGTTAGATATGCAGGGCAAGCGCCCTAAAGCTGTCAATATCAAAACAGTGGCGTACCCAGGTTTCCCTACTGATATGCAAGCGCAGTTCTGTGTGTTAAACGCACTCGCTGAAGGCACGTCAACCATTACCGAAACGATTTTTGAAAATCGCTTTATGCATGTTCCTGAGTTAAGCCGTATGGGCGCAACGATGGAGCTTGAAGGCAATACGTGTATTATTCATGGTATTGAAAAGCTTAATGGTGCTCAGGTGATGGCAACGGATCTACGTGCGTCAGCAAGCTTAGTGATTGCAGGCCTTGTGGCTGAAGGAACCACTATCGTCGATCGTATTTACCACTTAGATCGTGGTTACGAGCATATTGAAGACAAATTTAAGGGATTGGGCGGACACGTCGAGCGCGTTAAGTCTTAAGATAAATCCTGGTGCAACAAAGAAGCCACTTAAGTTTTTTACTTAAGTGGCTTTTTATTTTTTGAACTCACGCAACTTACAACCTGACGAAACAAGAAGCAGATCAAATCATACTTAATAGGTAGGTGCTAAGGTGTACCCATGCCTGTTTTTGTCACGTTTAATATTTATCTTTTCTACGGCCTCGTTTTTTTCTCGATGGGCTGCGCCGTCCTGTTTCGTAACTTTCGTTATAGTCAGCTAAAAATTGCCCCCACATTATGGGCGCTAGCGGTTTTTGGGTTTTCCCATGCGTTTCATGAATGGTCAGAGCTTTACGTGCTCATTTTTTCCGATGATATCGCACCTGAATATCGCCTACTGACACAATGGCTCTGCTTGGTAAAGCTATTTTTATCCTACGCGGCCTTGATGGTATTTGCTTGGTTGATATTAACCATTAGCAATAAATGCCTTGCTTATATCGGACATGGACTGATTATCGCCTTGTTGCTTAGTTACGGTTATTTAGTGATCCCTGACTTGCACCACCTCTCAGTGAACAAAACCGGGTTTGAAGAAGCGAGCCGCTATACGCGTAGCTTGATCGGGTTTGGTTCTGCGGCTTTAGCGGGTATTGGTATGATGGTTTATGGCAACAGTTTGCGTCAAGATGAGCATGGTTATGGTCAGTACTTTGCTCTTTGTGGTGTTGGGTTAATGATCTACGGAGTGCTATCAGGTTTGGTGCCCACGGATTATCATCATAGCGTACCTGTGTTAAGAACCTTAGCCGGTGGTCTTATCTTAATTGCACTGTTTAAGGCGCTTAAAGTCTTTGATGTAGAAAAAGAGCAAGCCACAGAAGCAAAACTTAAGCGAGCTATTGAAGCTGATAAGTACAAGGCGATTGGTCAGTTGGCCATGGGGGTTGCCCATGAAATTAATAACCCGCTAGCCTCATCGACATTAGCGCTCGATCTTTGGGAGCGAAAACACCCACAAAGATCAGAGTCTGAAGCCAATTACTTAAGCCGCGTCCGCCTAGGGATTGAAAGAGCCTCTTCAATTAGTAAAGAGTTACTCAGTTATGCGAGGCCTGCTTCGGGCAAGCGTAGTTTTATCGCCATTAACAATGTACTCGATTCGGCCGTAAAGTTACTGGCACACCGCACTAAGCAGCATCACATTGAGCTTGAATGCAGTGCGAGTATCATTTTATATGCAGAAAAAATTAAGCTCGAAGAGCTGTTTATTAATTTGCTTTGCAATGCCATTGACGCCTCTCATCCCCATAGCGCTATTCTTATAAAAGCCACTCAAGATGATGAGAAGGTCCATATTTCAGTTGAAGATTCGGGTAACGGCATGACTCCTGAGCAACTGTCTCGCGCAACAGAACTGTTCTACTCCAGCAAGGCAATAGGGCAAGGTACGGGTTTAGGTTTAGCGATTTGCGAGCAAATCGTGTCTCTACATAATGGGAAAATGCATATTGTGAGCAGTAAAGAACAAGGCACACGAGTTGAACTCACTTTTTATCGGGGGCACCATTCATGACCGCAATTTTACTGGCTGAAGACGATATTGAACTGAGCGAAAATATAGTTGAAATTCTAGAGTTAGAAGGGTTTTCCGTTACAGCAGTGACGAGTGCTGAAGCAGCGATTGAGGCGAGTGATAGGCAGCACTTCGATATTACATTGATGGACTTGTTGATGTCTGGTATGACAGGGGTTGAAGCAATTTCTAATTTGCGTCAAAACCAGCCTTTAATCGCAGTAATAATTATCACAGCCTATGCGACTGTCGATACCGCTGTGGATGCCATGAAAAAGGGCGCAGACAGTGTGATGACTAAACCCTTTAAAAGCCATGAGCTGATCGTAACGATAAGACGAAGTCTAGCCGAGAAGCAACTATTTAAGAGTCGTAGCGATCTTGATCCAGATTTAGTTTACAGCGCGCTGGCAAACACTTACCGGCGTAAAGCACTTAAAGTGTTAGCTGCCCATAAAGGGGTTAAATTTATGGATCTTTGCCGCTTAGTTGAAATTGAGGACCATACTAAGTTTAATTTCCACCTACGCCTTCTTAAAGAAGGCTGGGCTTGTTACGCAAAATGAGAGCAAGATCTACATTCTGACCAATACTGGTCAATTTGTGATAACAAATCACAACATTTCTCATGGTTAAAATATCTTATTAAACAATGCTCTAGCCGGTAGTTGATAACTATAGTTCACAACTCTTTGGTAGCAGTGAACTCTAGTTATCTATCTCTTTAGTAGTAACTCTTCAATACTTGAAACATGTCCAAAGAGGCATATCAATCGCCATTCCCTGCAACGTTGGCGATGTGAATAGCAATGTTGAGGATGAACTTATGAACACAACAATTCCATGTAAAAAACTATTACTCGCGAGCATGATAACCATGTTGGTTGCTTGTGGTAGTGATAACGATAATGAAAACTTACCCGTTGAGAATACTCCCCCTGTCGCTGTGGCCGATATTGCCAATGTGTTGGCAACTGAGGTTGTTACAATTGATGTGCTTGCCAATGATACCGATGCCGATGGTGATAGCTTAACTATTGTTTCTGTTGACTCTGATAGTGCCGTGATAAAAGGCGGTAAGGTTGACTTCACGGCTGGCTCTGAAGCGGGCGAAGTGAAGTTTAACTATACAATAACCGACGGCACTGATGAAGCATCTGCTGTGGTGACTGTGACTGTTGAGGCGCAACCTGAGCCTGAGCCGCTAACTTATGTTGGCAGCGCGGCATGTGCGGGATGTCATAGTGGTAAATATGAGACCTTTAGTAAAACAGGTCATAATTTTAAGATCCAAAAAATTGCTAACGGTGAGCAACCTGCTTTCCCCTATACTCCTGAGGAGTCGATTACAGGAGCTATTAACTTACTTCAATTTGCAGGCCCTGATGCTGACGGCACAACGAACAACGCCTTAGGTGCACCAACAAGCTATGACGATGTTACTTATGTCGTCGGTGGTTACCATTGGAAGATGCGCTGGTTAGATGCCGATGGTTATATCGTTACTGGTACCAATGTGCAGTACAACATACGTAACGCAGAGGGTGAGCTTAATATCCCCGATAACCACCTTAATGACCCCGATGTGATGGGTAACTATAAAACGGGTGATATGAACTACCAATACAAGTGTGGTAATTGTCATACTACTGGTTGGAAACGCACTACCGAAGGAGATGATGTTCGTAATCTAGAACGTCAAGATGACCTACCAGGTATGGGCGGCACATTTGCTGAGCAAGGTATTCAGTGTGAATCTTGTCATGGCGCGGGTAGTGAACATATCGCTGCACCATCAAAAGATAATATCACTAAGATAGCTATGGCCCGCACTACGGAAGACTTCTTAGCTGAAGATATGGCTTTTGGTAAAGCGGTTACTTGTGCTGAGTGTCATACTCGTGATGGTGAGAAAGATTATCCAACTTTTGTCAGTGCTTATAACGTTGCCTTCCCTGACGGTAGCAAGGTGGGTGGCCGTATTATTGCGAAAGGTGGATTAGCGCAGCATCACCAAACTGGCGATGAAATGCTAGGTGTGGTTCCTGAGGATCATGGTACTTACAAAGCGGGCGAAGAGATTGGTCCTAAGAAAGATATGACTTGTACCACTTGTCATGACTCTCACAAATCAACGGTCAATCAAGACAGCGCTGATGGTTTACACACTGGTGCAGTGAAAGAGTGTACCGCTTGTCATGATAAAGAGTTTGCTGAAAACACTTGGGCTGCTGGGCCGCATAAAGCCGCTGAGTGTACGGATTGTCATATGCCAAAGCTTGCCAAGAGCGCCGTCACTCATTTAGGTGAAGATGGCACAACAGTATTTGGTGATGTGAAGTCTCACTTGTTCACTATTGACCTTGACCCCGCTGCGAAGCAGTTCACCGAAGATGGCAAGTTCCAAATGCCATGGTCTACCGCACAATACTCTTGTGGTGAGTGTCATGCAGACTATACACAGAGGGCTGAGGCGTTACCTAAAATCCATAAATAACAATAAGCTCATCATCATTATTTAGTCCCTCCCGACAAGCCACGCTAAGCTATGTAGCGTGGCTTTTTTTGTGGGGATTTCGCTGAGTAACACACCGCGAGAGTGAATAAGGTTTAATCTGAACAGATGAGCGGTTGCCTACAGTTTGTTAGGCTGAGATTTAGGGAAGTAGAAAAGGAGAACATCATAGTTTCATGGATGAGAGTCGCTATCTTAGCCGGGTTAATTTGCGCAGCGATAGGGTGTTATGTGGCGGGAATAGCAAAAGGTGTAAAAGGCTTCGTTATTTTAGGCGTGCTATTTGAATTGGCATTTTGGGTTGGTCTGTTCAAACAAAATAGCAGGTTCTAGGAGAGGCTAAGAAAGATCCTCGGTTCTAGGAAAGCAGGTAAAGCCAAGAAGGTAAAGCCAAGAAGGTAAAGCCAAGAAGGTAAAGCTAAGGCGGTAAAGGCCAATTGGGTTGAGACTGTTAAAGCTGGTACAAGAGCAAGTCGATTCAGCAAGAGAATAAGCATTAAATGAAAAAGGCAAAACAGCTGATGCTGTTTTGCCTTTTCGCGGAGGGTGTAACAGATTCTGTGTAACTGCAGTTTTAGTTAATATGTTTCACAAGTCTGTCTTCAAACTCAATAATAA